>JAOZQU010000243.1 GCA_029932055.1 Desulfocapsa sp. | reverse complement strand
TTAGCCCAAAAGAATATAAAATCCAGTGTCTGCAAAATTACGCTGAATAGTTACGTTTTGTTTTAGGTTGTTACCTTACTACCGAAAACTTTAGATAGTCCGTCATTCCCGAGTGTAGTTATCGGGAATCCAGTTTATTGCAGAATCAAGTCATAAAGGTCTTTCCATTGCGGATTCTTTTTCTCGATCAATTTTAGTTTCCAGGCCCTGTTCCATTTCTTGATTTGCTTCTCTCTGGTGATGGCGCTTTCAGCAGTATCGTGCTGTTCAAAGTAGACCAGCTGTTTGACATTGTATTTTTTACTAAAACCATCAAGTTGATTGTTTTTATGCTGCCAGATTCGTTGAGGGAGATTCGATGTTATTCCAATATATAGGGTGCCGTTTCGCTTACTGGCGAGGATATAGACATAGAATTGCTTGCTCATCGAAATACCTCCTGGATTCCCGCCTCCGCGGGCTTGTCCGGTGTAGTTTCCGGGAATGACGGAGCCGAGACCTTTTTACGAACTTGTCAATTATTAATTGTGTGCAAGCCACTCTCATAACTGAACTTTCTGATCCAGCATTGATTCAATCTCTATCAATTTTTGTACCTGTTTCTCCAGGTCTTGAATACGACGTTGATAAGAAGTGATTTCACTATCAAGTTCCTGCTGGAGAGTCTCTTCTTTTTCATAAAGCTTCTTTTTTTGCACATACAGTTTCCAGTTTGTGTCCAGGTAAGTTTTGTGCTGGAGTATGTTTCACTGAATGATATGGAGTTAGGCTGTGAGATTTTGCTGCTTGCTGGCGTTATGTTTGAGGAGTTCCTCCAGGATGCTTTCTCCTTGCTGAAGTTGTTTTAGGGAAGAGTGCGGCTGTAATGAAAGGCAGAGCAGTCTGTTCAAGTTTGTGCTATTTGTTTTCTCTTCCAGAGATTTATTCAGTAAATCAAATTCTGAGCAAATATCTTTTGATGTGAGTTGTTGCGATGAGGCGAGGCAGGAAAGAATTTGATTAGCAGATACCTGGCATGTATCTGCTGAGGTGTGAGATGGGAAGCCGCCTTGTTGGTTCAGATCCGTAAATGGCTGGCAGGAAAAAAGAGAGAGAAGACTCAGAAGGAGAACTGTTTTTTGTATCATTTATGCAGGCCTCTGTTCCTGTTTGTCTTTTGATACTGTTGGAAAGGTAATCAGGAAATGGGCTCCTGATGTACGATTGAGAACAGTTGCAGTTCCATTATGCTGAGAAACATACTCCTTGACGATCGCAAGTCCGAGTCCACTTCCCTGGGTGTGACTCTGTTCGTCATTTTTTGCCTGATAAAAAGGGGTGAAAATTTTGCCCTGTTCTTCTATGGGAATAGCAGATCCAGTATTGGAAACAATGCATTTTATTTCTGTGGGAGTCTGACGGAGATTACAACAAACAATACCTTTGGGCGATGAAAATTTAATCGCGTTTGAGAAAAGGTTATCAAATAGCGTCTCAATCTGTTCCTTGTTTCCAATAATTTGTGCCTCCCTCAAATGAAGATCCAGAGTAATGTTTTTTGCGAGCATTTTGGTGGTTTGCTCAGAAGCGACCTGTTCGACTATTGATTTAAGAGAAAGAAGACTTTGACCTTTGGGTTTGCCACCGGCCTTTACCATGTTGAAGTTGAGAATGTTTTCAATTAATTGCTGGAGTTTGATGGAATTACTTGTGAGAATTTTAGTTACAGTCAGTTGCTGTTTGTTCAATGGGCCAATAAGTTCCTCTTGAAGCAGGCCGGAGCCTTCCATAATTGAGGCTAACGGGGTCTTCAGGTCATGGGAAATATGGGCAATGAATTTTGTTTTTTCCCGTTCAAGATTTGCCAGTCGTTTGCGCAGCCAGTTAAGTTTTTTTCCTAATTTTTCCAGATCTTTTGGGCCGGTAATGGATACAGGTGTGGAAAAGTCGCCTTTTCCAAGGCGGTCAATTCCCTGGTCTATTTGACGGATAGGTTGAGAGATTATGAAGGCGAGCACAAGAATCATGAGAACCGTTAAAATGATAAAACTGAGTGTCTGCCAGATCAGTGTTTTCTGAGCAGTGTGTTTTGAATCTTTCAGCCTGGTCAGCTCACTGTCCACATACTCATTGATTGCTGAGTTTATAATAACTGCATGTTTATCCAGCCTTGAAAAAATATTAAATGCCTTAGTGATATTTTTTTTCTGATTTTCCGGGCTTTGGTGGGCAAGCTGTAAGGATGGGAGTATTGTTTCTTCATGAGCCTGGAATTGAATGAGCAGATTATGGAAATCCTGGTCTACCTGTAATTCCTGTAAACGTAGCATCAGGGAGGTGATGTGGCCATGCCAGACAGTCGCTTCGTCGAGATAACGTGCTTCTCCTACAATATCATACAGCCTGACATTTCGTTCCTGATTTCGAGTATATTCGGATAGGTTCTGAGCGTCACGGGTAGCCGCAACAGAGTGCTCAATAAGTTCAACACTTTGAGTAACCAGTTTGTCCAGATGGCTTCTTGTTGTGAAGAGTCCAGCGATAAGAGGTAGTGAAACTATGATTAATCCACTTGTAACCAGATTGAGAAAAGATCGTGGACGAATGTGCTTCATGGGCGCAGTTTTTAGTTCAATCGTGGGAGGAGGTCGTTATGTTGCGGTTTTGTACTTTTTTACATACATGCGGTTGGTTTTATATGTGTTACAACCAAGGGTTAAGCAAAGTGGCACCACTAGCCTTCATATCTTTAATATTTCTTGTTACCACCGTCAGGTCATAAGAAATTTTTCTATGCCTTTATGGATTTCTCCGATAGTTAAAACACTTATAAAGAGATTGCTTTCATTAATTTTAGAAACCCATTTGATAACTTTTGGGCTGGGGTTTTTGTTGATTAATTCAGAAAGGACACAGGTGTCTAATAAGTATTTCATAGCTCAATATCTTTCGGAAGTTCTTTGTTTCTGTGTAAATTCAATTTTGCATTTGCAAGAGGAGAGCTTTGAAAGAAAGCGACTAGGGTTTTTTTGGGTTTTATTAATTTTTTGTATTCTTCTATTGAAAGCACAACAACAGCATCTTTACCATGCTTGGTAACAACTTGGGGGCCTTTGTTTTGCGCTTTATCAACTAAGTTACTAAATTTGTTTTTTGCCTCTTGAAGCTGCCAATGGTTTTCGATCATAACGATACCCTTTGAAGTGTTTAATGTGGCCAGTCTGTCTAGAGTATATAATATTATGAACAAAAGAACGAGCATTTTGCAAAAAACAGCGTTTCCGGGAAATAAAAGCATTCGAGTGCTATTGGTCTTTTTTCTTGTAGTCATTGGAGCGCCTTTCTTTTTTCTTGGAGGTCCAGGTTATCATGGGGCGCGATCATTTGTCGCACTGTGGGATTTAGGTCATGTTTTGTTTTTTTCCCTGACATCCTGGCTACTCTGTAAATCAGTTCGATACCGCTTGGCTGAAGTTTCTTTCTTAACTGTGCAGAGTTATGTTTTCCTGGCGATACTGGTTATGGGCATAGTTGTTGAAACTATACAGATGGGCTTTGATGGTCGATATCCAGATTTGTTTGATGTATTCCGGAATCAGCTTGGTTGTTTAATTGTTTTTGCATTTTTTTGTCCATCAAAGAAAAGAAGGGGAAAACTGTTTTATTTGTATCAGCTTACTGTTGTTTTGCTCGTTGGTGTTGCTTTATATCCCTTAAGCCGTGGTGCCATTGATGAAGTAATTGCGTCACGTCAGTTCCCAATGCTGTCAGATTTTGAAACAGCGCTCGAGAGTGATCGCTGGCGGGAAAAGGAGTTGATAAGTATTGAGAAAGGACTTGCCAGACATGGAGAGCATTCTCTTAAGATGCAACTGACAACCGATACCTACTCTGGAGTGGCACTTTTTTACTTCCCAGGTAACTGGCAAGGTTTTGAAAGCCTGCACTTCAGTGTTTACCATCCGGATGAAGATCCATTGGAAATGGTTTGTCGTATTCATGATGCAGACCACAATAATGAATATACAGATCGATTTAACAGACGCTTTGTTTTGGCGAAGGGGTGGAATGATCTTGCGATTCCTCTGGTCGATATTCAGCGTGCACCGGTTAATCGTTTGCTGAATCTTAGAAAGATCGAGTCCTTAGGGCTTTTTGTTGTGAGACAGACGAAAAGGCGGGTTGTTTATATTGATTATGTTTATTTGTCAAAAAAATAGGGTTGCGGTTTGCGGTTTGAGGTTTGAGGTTTGTGGTTTGCGGTAAAGATAAGGGCAAGGACTGGGTATTCGGTTTGTGGTTGAGTTAGATTCTTTTTATTATATTGCTTACTGTGACGAGTCGTATTATGCCTACAGCAAAAACGACAAGGCCGGAGAAGTCATGGAGAAAACTCTGTGCAACATCTCCGCCATATTTTGATGCCAGGAGTGCGGTTGCTGATAGCCAACATAAAGAGTTATCAGTTTACCGGCAGTATTTTGATAGGTGTAATGGATTTCATCATCAACACCAAGCATTTCGACAACATCCTCAGAAGATGTACTTGAGTGAATCATTTGCCATGGGCCAAGTGTTTTTGGGAAAGATGCAAGTTGTTGTTTAATCGGGACAGCATCTACTGAAGAGCTGTTTTGGATAGCAAGCCATGTTCCAAGCAGGAGGAGAATGATTATGATGGTATTTTTTTTAGTACCTCCTTGAGGGGTATAGCCGTCAGGCTAAGAGATTTGCCTTGTCTGCCAACAACTTTTAACCAGTTGAGGTGATGACACAAAATGTGCTATTTTAAAATTTTAATAATTGAGCGTTGTCAATTGATTATTGATAAAAACATTCTTTTGACAATTTCCTGAAATAACAACACAAATAATCAATAATCAATAATCAATTGTTAACGACTAATGACTAACGCTTATCCTGACGGCTTCCCCCTTGAGGGGTATAAACTCCGATTTCAAAAGTTATAAAAATACCCTGTAGTTTACGTCAAGGATATCAGCTAGTTTATTGG
>JAOZQU010000242.1 GCA_029932055.1 Desulfocapsa sp. | reverse complement strand
ATGGTTACGCCCATCTGTT
Organism: Desulfocapsa sp.; assembly: GCA_029932055.1. Classification (GTDB taxonomy): domain Bacteria; phylum Desulfobacterota; class Desulfobulbia; order Desulfobulbales; family Desulfocapsaceae; genus Desulfocapsa. The sequence goes on along the minus strand of JAOZQU010000242.1, from coordinate 4,988 downwards.
CGTGAGCTTTGATCCTTGGCAAATTAACAAAATAATCACTGTCCAAGGCCTCAGCAGCCACGCCAACAGTAATACCGCAGTCCAAAGTTTTCAGCACTCGCGTTTTAAAGGGCACAAACTCCACAGCCATGCCGGAGAGCGCAGTAGTAAAACCCTGGCGCTTAATAACCTGCGCTGCCCTGCCAAACGCAGGTGAATCACCAAGTAAAACTCTGGCACCACGAAAGAGAAAGCAAGATGCTGCTGCCTTTACAAAAAGCGGATTTGAGCAGGCAAGCTTAGGTGCTCCTGCACTGATCAGGTTGGGTTTCAAAAGAACTCTTTTGCTGGAAAGATCAGCAGGAATATGTAAAAAATCCATTTGATCCTGTAATAATGGTCGTAATACAGTACTCTCGTATGAATTACAATGATCGAGATAGACAGAATTTTTCAACACAAAAACCACTTATTGTTATCCAAACAGGAAAAGCCGATTTCGTTAAAACGAAACCGGCTTTTCCAGGAGAAAGGAGAGAAGAGATAAAACATTATCTTCAATGCACCATCCATGCCATAAAGAAGTAAAAGCAAAAACCCATGACATTTCAAATACATACGAAGCAACCCATCCTTACACGGCATGCCCAACAATCAAATTATTTATACTTCACCTGACAAAACATCTATTTCACTCCTAGAATCAACGCGCTACACAATTAGTTTTTTAAACTACCCTTATAATAAACAAGACGCCGGGACTCTTTATCGTACTCCCTTGAGGGAAGTAAGTACCTTTGCGAAATCACATTGAATAATAAAAATTGAATCACTTAGCAGCAAACACATCTTTTATAATTCTGATTTTTTGCTATTCCAGTCCTATCTTGGTAGACTATTCATATTGGTGAACTTGTATTTATGCCCTTTGGGTGAAAACTCATCTGCTACTCCACGTCTCCCTGTGCCATATTATGATGTTTATCTCCATAAGCCTGACAATTATCTTTTTGGGTACGCTCTATATTATCAAGCTGTTATCACTTCTTCGTAAAGCAAAACAAAAAAACCTGCACCCGTCCATTTGCAGCAGCAATACTGATAAAATTTTTCTTGTTCAGGACACTTGCTTTGAGTCTCCCCACGAAGCAATAGCCCTCTTTGAGAATAACGGATTACTCATCCTTGCCAACAGTCTGTTTAAGAAAAAATTCCCAGACCCTCCTGAGCAGGATCATCCTTTGGGAATATATGACTTTTTTCCTGAAAAAATGTGGTTTATGCTCCAAAATGGATTATCCGAAAGCCAGTCACACAACAAAGAAGTAAATCAGGAATTTTCAATCAATAACGAACATTTTCTTTTCACCTTTTCCCCTGCAAATGAAGATACTGACGAATGCTCCCGAATTTTCCTTTTCTGCAAAAAACTTTCTTCCCCGGCAAAGCCACACCGCAATGTATCAGCAGACGATATAATTTGGAATTCAATTCTCAAACTTACTGATCCCGGAGCACTTCACTCCGACTGGCCTAACTGCTTCAAAAAAATTCTCCCTGATCTCTGTGACTCCCTTGGGGCGGATGAACTTTTCCTCCTTGATAACAGCCCACCAGGTAGCCCTCCCCTATCACTTCCAGGGAAAAATCAGAACAACACCAGCCACAACTGGATACTCTCAATCCCAGTATGGTTGAATCTGCTCAGCAAAGGAAAAACCATCCAAAACAGTGCCGATAATTTTGATCCGGAAGAAAAACTGCTCCTTCAACAGCAAGGTACCAAAACCCTTCTTCTGATCCCGCTTATCGTCAACAAAAAACTGTTGGGAATCATTGGCCTCAACAAAAACCACAAGCCTTCTCTTTTCAGCAGGTCACAGATCAACTGTATGCAATTCATTGCCAATATTCTTGCCATGGCCATCAGCAACCAACATGATCGCTCAGAACGCGATCGACTTGCCACAGTGGTCGAACAGTCCAATGACTGTATTATCATCATTAACACGAACGGATCAGTCCTATACGCCAATCCAGCCTGTAAGCAAATCACAGGATTTTCCCCTGGAGAAATCATTGGAAAATCCATTAAACATCTCTACTCCCAGTCTATCCGTAAAAAGATATGGCTACAGCTGAAAGAGGCCCTGGAAAAAGGAGAGGCATGGAGCGGACAATTTGCCAATTATCGCAAAGACAGGACTCTTTATCAAGAAGAAATGCTTCTCTCTTCAGTCTATAATCAGGAAGGACAAGTTGCCACCCAGGTCATAGTTAAACGTGACATAACAGAGGATAAACGGCTGGAATCCATTGCTGAAGCAGCAAACCTCATGGACAATATTGGTTTTATTTTTTCCAGCATCCGCCATGAACTTGGCAACCCCATCAACTCTATTAAAGTGTCACTTTCCGTTCTGCAATCCAATCTGCAAACATATGATACTGAAGAAATTGCCCGCTTTATTCAGCGAAGCCTCTCCGATATCGGGCGGGTGGAATATTTACTGAAAACGCTGAAAAACTTCTCAATATTCGAACGGCAAAATATTGAAGCAACAGATATGGGCGTCCTTCTCGAGAAACTCATTCAACTAACAGAAAAAGACCTGACTAAGCAGTTTGTTGTGCTGGCAATACTCTACCCCCCGAAACCTCTTATCGGAATGATTGATCCGAGAGCCTTTCTGCAGGTACTTCTTAACCTGATAACCAACGCAGTAGCCGCACTTGACAAAATCGACAATAAAAAAATAACCATCTCACTGATACAGAAAAAACAAAACCAACTCACTTTTATATTTGAAGACAATGGTTGCGGTATGGAGGAGGACACAGTGAGGAATCTATTCCGCCCATTCTTTACAACTAAACCCGAAGGAACCGGATTAGGCCTGGTCATTGTAAAAAAAATGTTATCAAAAATGAACTGTTCCATTACAGCCACTTCCCGTAAAGGCAAGGGAACCCGAATGGAAATCATTATCCCTACAGAATGACGGATTGCTGCTTTTTCTGGACATTGCGCAAGGTTCCGTGGTATTTTTTTTATAATAGTTGTTTGCACAGACACTAATTACAGCAACATATCCAACTTGTCCTGCTATACGCTGAAAGAGATCGCGGACATATTATCTGTCAATCGATGGTGGAACATTCTATGAAAAAAGTTTTAATCGTTGATGATGACGAAAGCTTCCTGCACAGTCTTATTGACGGCTTCAAGGCCTACGAAAATGATTTCACCGTTGCCACGGCAGGTGATGGGTTGGAAGCTACGAAAATTCTAAAAAAACAAAAAATCAGCCTGGTATTGACTGACCTTAAAATGCCAAGAATGGACGGCTTTGAACTGGTTGCCCATCTAAGCCGTAACTATTCAGAAATTCCTGTAATTGTCATGACAGCATTTGGCACCCCGGAGATGGAAGATAACCTCCGAGACATGGGCACATTTCGATATATCGAAAAACCCATCGATTTTGCAGTGCTTGTTGAAAAGATCACCAAAGGACTGGACGGCCCCTCAAAAGGCTTCATCACAGGTATATCTCTCTCATCCTTCCTCCAACTCATCGAGATTGACAAAAAAAACTGCACACTCACTATCCATGCCGGAGCTAAAAAAGGCATCATGTATTTCAGAGATGGCAATATTCTTGATGCAAACTTTCAAAATCTAAAAGGAAGCGATGCTGCCTATACGATTATCAGCTGGCAAAATGTTGAAATCGAAATCGAAAACAGATGTTTACTAACGGAAGAGAACATTAAAGAAACCCTTGGTTTTATCCTGCTTGAAGGAAGCCGAAGAAAGGATGAAGGGAATGCGGCAACTGTAAAACCAGATTTGGGTTCTGGCGATACGGGTATGGGGGCTCTGGAGTCTCTCAACATGGAAAAAATGGATCTGGATCTTTCTACTGAATCATCCCTTCCGCCGGAAACAGTTGCCCGCCAGAACAGACAAAAACCAGAACAATCTGCAGACACAACAACAAACCCTGCTCTTAGCCAGTTTGTTGCCCTGCTAAATTCTTTCCCGGAAATCAAAAACGCCACGATCAGTACCACAGACGGTATCATCCTGCATCAGGATGACCAGTCCAACAATAACAGTGCCACTTTCTTCACCTATGCAGCAGTGGCTGCCGAACAGATCGAGATAGCCATAGGTGCATCAGACAATGAGTATTCATTATTCACCCTGACAGATGACTCCAAACTCCTGATTCTCTACGCTCATGAAATTGTTGTTGGCCTGAATATCGACAATACAGCATTTCCTGAACCTATTGCAGACGGATTACGTCCTGTATTAAACAGAATCAGTATTCCAAAAAACAATTAACAGAATTATTTAGATAGCACCCATACAATCAGGATAGCTCACAATGAATTCATTGCTTCAGGAAATCACAACACTCCCCGGAGTTTTTGGCTGCTTCGTCTATAGTGGCGAGCGACAGATTGCCGCCAGCAAAATGCCCCCTATTTTCCAGAATAACAATATCAAAGCCATCGGCAATCTTCTCTCTCGGACTGTGCAGGTCGGCAACATGGCTAAGCTTGATTTCAAAGAAATTGAAATCAAATACAAAGAATCTCTGCTTATAATCAAAGCATTAGCCGACCAGGCACTGCTTATTCTCATCTGCGAACCAAGTGCCAACAAATCTATGATCGCCATGACCATAAAAATGTTAGCTGGAGATATTGAGACCGCCATGGCACAATCCATGAAGCCAACAGCAGCTGCGAACAATCAACCGAAACAATCCAAAAAGTCTAACACCATTAAGAAACTCATCCCCACACTCAAACGGATCAAAAAAGCTTTGGTCATAACTATTGGCCCCATTGCAGGACCTGTCATAAAAGACAGCATTGAGATTTGGGCAAAGCAAAACAAACCATCCCTTTCTTCCCTGCCGGCCCTTACAAAACTCTTATGCAAAGAAATAGATAACGAAGAACTGGAACAGAAATTTATGGCAGAAATTAAA
>JAOZQU010000048.1 GCA_029932055.1 Desulfocapsa sp. | reverse complement strand
GAAATGTTGTATCTTTTTGACCGCAGCTGCATGTTTTCTTAACTTCCTGACACATTTTTTTCTCCATCATCTAAACTATAATTACCCAGGAGGTTGTCCGAGAACAGGCATTTCTTCTCAAATCGAGGCATTTTGAAAAAATAAGCGCAGGTGCCCTGCAAGAAATACCCTTGGGGTGCATATAATTAATATTCCGAGCATTATTTTTTCAAAATAACGAAGAGTCGGGGAGAAAGGTCACTTGTACCCGTAGTTTGGGTGTTCTCGGACAGGCTCCTGGGACGTTACCTGAAAAACATTTATAGTCAACACTATGCATCTTTTTGCACAGCCTGTAAAGACAATAATGATTACTAATGTCTTTTATTGTTTATGGTCATCACAAATCCGCTTGATCAATAATCGATTTAGGAATCTTTTTCTTCGCCTTCACACCCATTTGAGGAAAACGTTCCACCCTGGAAATTAAATTACCCCTTCCCTGGCTCAGACGATTCATGGCACTCTCATAACTGTTTTGAAAAGCATTCATCTGTTTTCCCATACGCTCCATATCTTCTGTAAAAGAACAAAACTTATCGTAGAGTGCTGCTGCCCGATCCGCAATTTCTCTGGCATTTCGACTCTGTTTTTCATAACGCCAGATACTCTCGATGGTTCGAAGAGTGGTCAGCAGAGTTGTGGGGCTGACAAGAACAATTTTCCGGCTGATCGCCTTTGCAAACAGGGTATCATCAGCCTGAAACGCTGCAAGAAATGCGGCTTCAATCGGCATGAACATCAGAACAAAATCAAGGGTTCGTATTTCTGTGAGCGAGCCATAATCCTTTTTTCCCAGAAGTTTAACGTGCTCTCCTATTGCCTTCACATGAGAACGAAGAAAGGTAGCCTGTTCTTTTTCATCCTCACTGCTAACATATCTTTCCCAGGCAACAAGAGAAACCTTGGAATCAATTATGACATCACGACCTTCCGGAAGGTGAACAATAACATCAGGCCTCTGAAAACGATTTTTGGCATCCCTGAATACTGCCTGCGTTTCATATTCCACACCCTTTCTAAGGGCAGATTGTTCCAGAACCCTTTCCAATACGAGTTCCCCCCAGGTTCCCTGAATCCGTTTGTCTCCTTTCAAAGCCCTGGTCAGATTGATCGCCTCATTAGTCATTTGCTGATTTAAACTTCGCAGCGATGCAATTTCCCGCTGCAGGGCTGCCCTGTCTCTAGTTTCAGAGTGGTGGATATCATCAACTTTTTGACGAAAGGAAGATAATTGTTCGTGAAAAGGGGCAAGTAAAACCGCAAATTTCTCCTGACTCTCCCTGGAAAAACTTGCACTTTTTTCTTCAAGAATTCCTGCGGCAAGCTCTGCAAACTGCAGACGCAATTGTTCCCGCGCCTCATTAAGCAGGCTTAACTTTTCGGCTGTATGCAGCTGCTCCTGCTCTATCCGTGTCTGCAGTCTTGCATTGTCACTTCGTTGCTGTGATTCCTGCTCCTGAAGCTTAAAAAGCAAACTGCTTTGCGTGTTTTTCTCATCCACCAGTTGATCACATTGGTGACGAATGGACTCCCGCACCAATTCACCGGCGGTAATACGCTCTTCCAAAGAACGTTTCTCAAAATCAGCCATGACTGCCTGCCGGACAAGCGCACGACGACTATGTTTCTGAAATAAAAACCACAGAGAAAACGAGGCAAAAATCAGGCCGCAGAAAAAACTCCACAAACCTGTAAGCACAAATTGAGTAGATTGGGGTTGGATACTAAACCAGGCTACAAACGGGTTGAACAGAGGCATCAAAATAAAATTACCCGAAAAAGAGTTTTTTCATAGCGCAACACTACTCCATTGGGACTGATCTGCTCCAGAAAAAGGCCACTTACTATCAAATCCCCTTCACGAACAATCCGGTTATTGATAATAATCAGACGCTTTCGTGCCACATCAGCGTAGACATGACCGGCAAAGGTAAGATCAGGGATGCCGGCACGGATTTCAAAAGGTAACTCTTCCATCAGAGGAAGAGCTGTCTTTACCTGCCTGGGAATGGGTCTTTCTGCAGTATTCATAACTGCTTCAGACTTTTTTTCAGAAACAGTGGCAGGAGCCGGGCTGATATTGTTCGCTGCCAGGCCAACGGCCTGATTAACTTCCCTGCTGATCTGCTCTCTGATCTTGGATGAAAGCTCAACGAATGTTGCAGGAATCGTTGACTCATCAGAAACCTGAGTGGCAGCAGGAGGAGAAACAGGAGATGCGGATAATGCGGAAACGACTTCTCGAGCCTCTATAAGTTGCAGCTCCTGATCACTGGTCAGTTGCCACCAGAACAGGCCACCAGAACAGACTAAAACCAGAATTAAAAGTGCCGAAAGGCGCCAGCCGGGAGGTTTACGCTCTTCCCTCTTTACAGACGGAAGAGAATGATCGGACTGAAGACCCGGGATGCCCTCTCTTTGTCGATCCTTTTCTGATTTTTTCAGTGCTTCCAGGATATAAGACATTTACGATTCTCCCTTCCAGGAGCTTGTCCGAGAATAGCAATTTTTTCTCAAATCGAGGCATTGGGAAAATTTTACAAATAACGAAGAGTTGGGGGAAAAGTGCATTCTCGGACAGGCTCCTAGTCACTTATCTCAAGTGGAACTATGCGTATAGTTACTTTACGTTCTTCTTTTTCCTCAGCCTCCAACTCCGGCACTGCAGCTTCTGTGAGCTGCTCAATTTCGTCAACAGCAATATTTTTTTCTTCAACCTGCTGAGGGGCTGGTTTCACACTCGCAGCTACCTGCTCAGTCCTTCCTGTGGAGGGAATCTGTTTACTAAAATAGTAAGAAGCTCCCCCTGCTCCAAGAAAAAAAATAAAAACCGCCAGAAAAAGTTTTCCCCACAGCTGTTTACGCGTCAGTTTTTCCTTCTGTCTCAAAACATCACCCAGCACTTCACGAGCTGCCTTATCAACAATTTTGGGGCCTACCTGATATTTTTCCTCCACATAGGCACCGAGCAGAGAACGATCACACAGAATGTTTATAAGACGGGGAATACCATGAGTTAACTCAAAAACACGGGTCAGTGCCGCCGTTGAAAAAATCGTCTCCCTTTCTCCAGCCACTGCAAGACGATGATGGATATAGGCATAGCTATTCATCCGATTAAGAGGCAAAAGATGATACCTTGAAGTGATCCGTTGACTGATCTGTGCCGCCCCTTTCTGATTCAACATCTGCCTCAATTCAGTCTGGCCCAGCAGTACAATTTTAAGCAGTTTCTTTTGATCTGTCTCAAGATTAGTCAAAAGCCTGAGCTGTTCTAGGAGATCAAGGCTTAAATTCTGCGCTTCATCAATAAGCAGAGCAACATTCCTGCCCTTGGCATGCGCCTCAAGGAGATAGACATTGAGCCTGTCAATATAGGCCTTCACACTCTTTTCACTCTCTTCGAGGGAGATTTCCAGCTCATCACAGATAGTTGCCAGCAATTCAAGAACTGTCAGACGTGGATTTACAATGAGCGCAACATCGGTGTTCTCAGGCAGCTGCGCCAGGAGACAGCGGCACACTGTGGTCTTCCCCGTTCCCACATCTCCGGTCAGGAGTATAAAACAGCCATCTCCATTGATTCCATACAGAAGATGGGCAAGAGCTTCCCTATGCAGCTCGCTCATATAGAGATAGCGCGGATCCGGGGCAATGGAGAATGGTTTTTCTTTTAGTCCGAAATACTTAGTATACATTGGCGTTAAAAGAAGAAGGAACTGTCAATAGCATTAAATATTCCTTTCAGGTTCCATATTGATATTATTTACAGTACATTACTCTTATGCAAGGAAAATGGACAAGTTTTTTTCAGCATTAAACTTAAATTTTATAAAATATGCCTGTCTACGAATACAAAGCACTGGATCGGTCGGGAAAATCCTGCAAAGGACTAATTGACGCAGACAGTGAAAGCAAAGCCCGCAGCAAACTGAGAAGTTCTGGAAAATATCCGATCAGTATGCGGGAAAGTCTGAGCAAAACCAAAAGCAGCAAAAAACGTGGAATCCTCGGAGGCTCCCTCTTTGAACGGATCAAATCCGACGAGATCCATATTATTACCAGGCAACTCGCCACTCTTATCGGTGCTGGCATTCCACTCATTAATGCCTTGGCCTCCCTCATTGACCAGAGCTCCAATCCCGCCCTCAAAAGAATTCTGGCTCAGATTCGAGATTCTGTAAACGAAGGCTCCAGCCTGACTAATGCCCTGTCCCAGCACCCGAAACTCTTTTCAAATATTTATATAAATATGGTTCGTTCCGGTGAGGCATCAGGTTCTCTTGATATTGTCCTTGAAAGACTGGCCGATTTTGGAGAAAACCAAAAAGCTCTACAAGCCAAGCTCAAGGCAGCTCTTGTTTACCCAATATTCATGGCCGTTATTGGAACCGGTATTCTTGTCTTTCTGATCAGCTACATAGTTCCCAACATTACCCGCGTTTTCATAGACATGGAACGAGTGCTGCCCCTCCCCACCAGAATACTTATCTTTGCAAGTGATGGTCTGCGCCATTACTGGTGGCTTGGACTATTGCTCATCCTTGGCCTCGTGGTTCTTGTTCGCCTCTTTCTTGCCAGGGAATATGGACGCAGGGTATGGGATAGAATAAAGCTCAGTTTTCCAATCACTGGCTCCGTAAACCGAAAAATCATCCTGGCAAGGTTTGCCTCTACCCTTGGCAGCCTACTCAACAGCGGGGTTCCCCTGATCGCGTCCTTACAAATCGTCAGTTCTCTTGTGAACAATCGATTGATAGCAGAAGTCATTGAAGAGGCGATAGAAAAAATCACCAAAGGAAAAAGCATGAGCAGCGCCCTGGAGTCGTCTGTCTGGTTCCCCCCTCTTTTTCTGCAGATGATTGGAGTGGGTGAACAGAGCGGTCAACTGGAAGTGATGCTGGACAAGGTTGCCCAGGCCTATGAAAGGGAAGTTGAAAGCGCTATCATGGGTATGACAGCACTTATAGAACCCATTATGATTTCTGCCATGGGTGCTGCCGTAGGGTTTGTAGTGCTTTCCATTCTCCTCCCCATTTTTGAAATGAACCAGATGGTATAAAACACCGGAGTTCCTATTTTTCTGCATGTCCCCCATATTCTTGAAAAAACGTATTTTACATGGTATAGTCACAAATGATGATGGACTCGTAGATAGCGTAGACTTCGAAAAGTCCCTCAGGGACTTTTCGAAGTCTACGCTCCGTCATTCCCGGAAACTACACCGGACAAGCCCGCATAAGCGAGAATCCAGAACGTGCTGAAATGATTGAATTCCCGCCTGCGCTAAAATGACGAGATAGCGAAAAGTATAATACAAAATTCCAAATGGCTAAACAAACTCCATGAAACTCTTCACACAAACATCCTTCCTTCTTCTTTTCGGGTTGTCAATACCACTCCTTGCCGGGGCTGGGGAAAACCTTGATTTCAATTTTGGAAACAATGGACAACTGACCACGGAATTCTCCATTTATGATGACAAGGCCTCTGCTATCACGGTTCAGCCGGATGGTAAAATCCTGGTGGCAGGACAAAGTGAAAACGGATCAGATACGGATATTGCCATAGCCCGTTACCTTAACGACGGTAGCCCGGATAAAAGCTTTAACCACAATGGCCAGATAACTATCGCCGTTGGTTCCGGCAATGACAGTGGCCTGGCAGTGGTCGTTCAGGAAGATGGCAAAATTCTGGTGGCAGGCACAACAGACAACGGAAACGATCTGGATGTTGCCGTTGTCCGCCTGCATGATGATGGTCTACCGGATATGGACTTTGATCAGGACGGACAGGTGATCATTCTACTTCCGGACAGCGACGACAAGGCCCAGTCCATCCTCTTGCAAAAAGATGGGAAAATTATCCTCGCCGGCTCCAGTGAAAACAATGAAACAAAACAAATTTTTCTTGCCCGCTTGAACAGTAATGGATCGCTGGACACACAATTTGGCAGCAAAGGTCTTGTGGCCAGTGTAAAAGCCGGTTCGGATAAAGACAAACAAGACTCTGCGGCACTCAAGGCAGCTCTGCAGGTTGATGGCCGCATTCTTCTGGCAGGATTCAACAAAACTGAAAATATCAGTCGAGCGGCACTTTTTTCTTTTCTGGAAACGGGCCAGGTTGACAAAAATTTTGGAGACAAGGGTATTACCCTTTCAGGTAAAGAAAAAGAAAATTCTCTTTTTTATGACCTTGCAATCCTTGAAGATGGGAGCATCCGGGCTGCCGGTGCAACCCTTGAAGAAAGCTATCGTTCTATTCTCCTTGCTGGATTCACCAGTGATGGAGCGGCTGACAAATCATTTGCCAACCAGGGAATGGTACAAACAGATCTGGGTGTAGACAGCGTTGCCTACAGCCTGGCTATTGCCAAAGACGGGAGTATCTACCTTGCTGGTTCCAGTAGCAAAAATCAGGACTCAGATTTTATTCTCCTCCACTATAGCGCAACAGGCCATCCGCTGGAGGCTGGTACACCAGCAGAAGTAGAGGAAGAGGAAGAAGAAGAAACAGTCTTGAATCTCAGCCCCCTGGAAGTTCGTGACACCATGAGCGAGCCGCCAAACTACACCCTTACTGACTTCTCTGAGAACAATGACGTTGCCAAGGCAATATATATTCAGGACGATGGAACAATCCTCCTTGCCGGATCTGCAGAGAATGGTAAAGACAGTGACTTTGCAGTGGTTCGCTATAGTAACGATGAACTTGCCAAGAGTCTTCAGGAAGGCGGAATTTATACCCCTGAAGGCTACTATATTGTCACAACTCCAATTGGCAATGTCACCCGTAACAGTGTAACAACTGGTGGATATCTCAAAACAGACAACAGCTCAATAACTGTCGATAAAAGAGGCGTCTGCTATGGCATTACCTCGGCCCCCGGGCTGAAAGATTTTTCCGACTCAGAATCAGATGACGGCACAGGGTCTACAGATACAGCAACAGGTGTAGCCGACATAAATCCTTTCAAAGTGACTACTCTCCGTGAAGGATGTACCGACGACGGCGAGGGAGATGGGCAATTTCGCAGCGACATTTTAAATCTCACTCCAGACACCACATACTATGTCAGAGCCTACGCACAACTCAAATCCACTTCAGGCACGCTTATTACTACCATCTACGGCAACGAAATCCAGACCAAAACCAAGGATGCCTGTTTCATAGCCACTGCAGCCCACGGGGATATCAACAACATCCAAGTCACAATCCTGCGTCAATTTCGTGACAGCTTTCTCAAATCATCAACACTTGGAAAAAAACTGATAAGCACCTACTATCATGTCTCTCAGCCACTAGCTGAAATCATCTCCGGCAACTCCTCGCTCCAACAAATAACCCGCGTTCTCTTAATACCTGTGACAGCAATCAGCTACCTCGCACTGCACCCATTATTTGCCCTGCAGCTGATCGCCACACTATTCCTCATTGCCACCCTGCTCCAATTTAGTACATTCCCCTCCGCAAACCGCAAACCAAACACCGCAAACCGAGCCGCAGGCTTCACCCTCATAGAGCTCCTCGTAGTCCTCGTAATCATCGGCATTCTCGCCGGCTATGTAGGCCCTCGCATCATGGGACATCCCGATGATGCAAAACGCACAATGGCAGCTGCCCAGATGAGTGCCCTTGAAACCGCTCTCGAATCCTACAAACTGGACAACGGCGCATTCCCAAGTACGGAACAGGGATTGCAGGCTTTGATAGAAGCACCATCAGTGGGCAAACTTCCCGCTAAATGGCGCAAAGGCGGCTACATGAAAAAGGGAAAAGTCCCTAATGACCCTTGGGGAAATGAGTATATTTACCTCAGCCCCGGTACTCACACCGATTTTGACATCATCTCCTACGGCGCTGACAACGAATCCGGCGGTGAGGACGCAGATGCGGATATAAATAACTGGGAGATCTAATAACTATTGCAGAAAAACCCGTTACAAGATCCTGCCCTGCAAAAAGGTTTCACTCTTCTGGAACTTCTCATCGTCTGTCTCCTGATTTCCGTCAGCCTGGGCCTGAGTATTCCCAGTCTGCGAAGTTCCCTGATAAGCGATGACCTGGCAAGCGGGTCACGTAAAGTGATCTCACTGATCAAAAGTTGTCGGGCAAAGGCAATCGCAGAACAAAAACCTTATCTCATTTTTTATGACTCCGCTAAACGCGAATTCTGGTATCAACAGGAGGACGAGGACAACGAGGAGGAAAACAAAAAATCTTCGCCGGCGCGCGCCTCGATCACCCTGCCTGGAGAAATCCGGGTTCAGGAAATAAAACAGGCGACCGGCAGCAGTGATCAGGATCCGGCAAAAAATGGTATATGGATATCAAAACAGGGCTATATGGACAAAACAGCTATCCACCTGGTTGGCAGTGGGCACAAAAGCCTCAGCCTGCTCATATCCCCTTTCCTTCCTACAATCAAAATAATCGAGGGAACAATCGATTTCAAATAGTTCTCTTATTCTCCCTGCGATATGAAAAACACAGGATTCACTCTCCTTGAAGTGATGATTGCAATGGCCATCCTCGCCATTGCCCTGACTAGTCTTTTTGGCTCACAGTCTGCCTCTGTTTCCCTGGCCGCGGAAACCCGCTTTAATATCCAGGCTCCGCTTCTTGCTAGAATGCAGCTATCCAAAGCCCAATCCGAAGAAGAAATTTTTGCTGACAGCGGTGATTTTGGCGATGAATTCCCTGGTTTTCAGTGGGAATTACAAGTCGAAGATGCTGTTTTTCATGAATCCGAGGTTGCTTCTTTACAACAACTTGGCGATAAGCTGCAACACCTGATCCTTGTGGTTTCATGGGGTGAAGAACTCTACAGCTATCAATTGGACAGCTACCAACGGGAAAGCAAATGACGTGTCGCAACCAGGGTTTTACGCTGCTTGAGCTCCTGATGGCCATTGCCATCTTTGCTATGGTCATAGGCCTTGCGTATTCCTCCTATAATGCCACCTTTCATATCATCAACAATGCCACATCCCAGACAGAAACTTACTCCAAAGCCCAAACTGCCATGGAACGTATTATGGGAGACCTGGAATCCTATTATCCGGGTAAAGATATGGTCTTTAAGGGAACAAGCGAATCCATGGGAGGACACAGGGCAGACACACTGCAATTCACGTCCACTGCCCACATACGCCTGCATCCCGACACTACATACGTAAGCCATGTCCTTATCCACTATCAGGTTCAGGAAGATCCCGATTCTGATTCTGATTCACTTCTCCTCTTTCGCAAAGAAATCTCAGTACAGCTTGAAGACGAGACAAAAGACGACCCCGGCCTGCTGCTCTGTGACAACCTTCAGGAAGTCGCCTTTGATTATCGCAACAAGGATGGTGAGGATGTGGAAAACTGGGGAGAGGAGGAAGAAATAAAAGATGCGTCATCCCTGCCTGACCTCATAACCATCAGTCTCCGTTTTAATGATGAAGAAGAAGGGGAAGCCGGTACATTATTCCAAACCAGTCTGACTCTGCCTGTTGCAAAAAAAAACAATGATTAATCATCCTTTAAACAATCAAAAAGGCATGGCATTGCTCCTTGTCATCAGCCTGGTGAGTGTACTTGCCATGGTCACCCTGCAGTTTAACCGGGAAATGAGACAGGCGTATATTGTCTCTGCAGGTCTGAAAAGCAGTATCAAACTCGGTGAAATGGCCAGATCCGGCATCACAATCGGCGAACAGGCACTCCTGCTGGATCTGGATGAAAACGTTTTTGATTCCCTCTACGACTCCTGGGCCCTTTTAGCTGATGAGGATTTCAGCACACTCTTTGAGGAGGGTAATATAGAGATAACTGTTGCTGACGAAACAGGGAAATACCAGGTCAATGCAATGGTCATCCAAAAAAAAGAAGGACGAAAACCAACAGACAGCGCAGCAAATGCTAAACAGATACAACGAGAAAAAGATGTACGCAACATTCTCTGGCGATTGTTACGGGATGAGCCATTTTTTGTTGAAGACGGAGATGCCAGAGAAATCATCGACTCTCTCATTGACTGGATTGATAGCGGTGATGGTGATGGAGAAGAAGAGTTTGGGGCGGAAGACAACTATTACCAATCGCTTACTCCACCCTATTCCTGCAAAAACGGCCCCGTTGAATCCATTGAAGAACTGCTCCAGGTCAAGGGTATCACCCGTGAACTTCTCTACGGTACTGAAGAAAAACCAGCACTGGCACCACTGCTCACGTTTTTAGGAGATGATGGGAAAATCAATATAAACAGTGCGGATGTCCTATTACTCCAAGCTCTTGACTATGATCTCGATAAAACCATGGCCGAAAGCCTTATCAGCTTTCGAGAAGATGAAGGAAACCAAATGCAACTCGAAGACCCGCAATGGTATAGACACGTCCCTTCGTTTCCAGGCGATATCTCTGATATAATACAAACACAGGATCTCACAACAGTGGTGAGTAAATTTTTCACAATACAGGCCACCGCTGAACTCTACACCCGGCAGCAAACAATAGCAGCGACTGTTGAACGTACAGACGCGGAAATCGCCATTCTAAGATGGCACAGCGAATGAAAGTTGACAGTTGCAGACAGATAGTGGATAGTACAATCAGGTCAAGAACTTGTCTCACTTTCAGCTTTTAATTCTTCAACCATTATAATATGGCATCACAAATCCTTTCCATAGATCTGCAGAGTGACCTCCTTACGGCAGTCCTTCTAAAAAATGATATTAACAAAGATATCATTGCCTCTGCTGCTGTAATCACTCAAGATAAAACGTTGGAAGAAATTATCAACGAGCTGAAAAGCACTCTTGATTGCAAGGATTGCCGATGTTTGCTCTCTTTAGGTGCTTCCTTTTTTTCATTTCGCAACCTTAGCCTGCCCTTTTCAGACCGCAAATCCATAGACAAAATCCTCCCCTTTGAGTTGGAAGAAAATAGCGCTGAAGCAATCGATACCATGCTCATTGACACTATGGTCAATACGCAGGATAACGAAACAAATTCCGAGATCATTACAGCCATGATCAAACAAGAGGTTCTGGCTGAATATTACAATGTCCTGAAACAGGCTGGTATTCCACCTGAATTCATCACCCTGTCCGGGCTCCCTACCATTACTGAAATCCAGGAAACAGGTCAGGCTCCCGAAGAATTTATTTTTTTGGATCTACGACTTGAAAGCACCACTCTTTTCCTCATTTCATCGGGCAAATTACAGCTTGTAAGATCTTTACCCTTCAACCCTCTTCCTTTTGAAGCCTGCCCAAAAGCTGAATTGAAAGTTGATACAGAAAATGGAACACTTCAAGTTCAGGGGCTGGAGAACAGTGGTGAATCCTATCATGAATTTGCGCTGGCGGTGAAGCAAACCCTTGCCCCACTGCCATTGACCACAACCTGGGAACACATTCCAATCTACATTGATGGAACAGCAGGGATAAGCAAAGGAGTCTCCTCATGGCTTGAAGCCAAAGAAGCTTTTGCCCGGCCCTGCCTTATCTGTGGTCGCGCCGGCCTGCTCCCCCTTCCCATCCAGCTACCGGAGCAGACAGAAGTCCATGCATCATTTCTTATCGCCTCTCTCAGTTTAGGAAAACTGGCAGACAAGCACAAAAACATCTTCAACTTCTCTAAAGGTGCATTCGCCTGTCGCAGCAATTTCCTCGAATTTGGCAATATGGCAAAAATGGGCAGCCTGCTTCTCTTTACAATCGTTATCCTCAGCCTTGGATATCTCTGGTATGACACGACAACCCTGGAAAAAGAACGGGCAACACTCATCACCGAGATTCATGAAGTATTTAGAAAAGCACAGCCTGACGTGCAACGCATCGTGGCCCCTGTACAACAGTTACAGGTTGCGGTGAATAATGCAAAAAACTCAACAGATGATGGTGGCGAAAACGTGCTGCCGCGCACAGTTCTCCATGTTCTGCGCGAACTATCCATACGCATTCCCACGTCCATGGATGTGCGCATCAGCCGCATGGTCTATGAAAGCAAAGGCTTACGCATCATGGGAATCACCGACAGCTTTAATACCGTGGACAGTATGAAAAAAAAGCTGGAACAATCACCGGATTTTACCAATGTGGTAATTAGTTCAACCAAGCAGAATCCCAAAGACAATAAAATTCGTTTTGAGCTAAAAATAGACGTGGGGGCGAGCGCACAATGAGCGATTCTCCAGCATCTTCATATTTTCAGACACTTGTTGATAAAACAGGTTGGAAACGTATGGCCAAACGTGAACAAATCATGGTCGGCAGTCTGATTATTTTTATGTTAGTGCTTTTCATCATTTTTTTTATCTTTTCACCATTACTCGAGTCCCGGCAGCGTCTGCAAAAATCATTGACAAAAAAACAGGTGGAACTTCAAGAGATACACAGTCTGGAAAAAGAATACCAGGCCCTGCAGCTTCAATCAGGAGACATCCAGCAACGTCTGGCAAAAAGACCTGACAACTTTACGCTTTTTTCTTTTATTGAAAAGCAGGCCACTACCGCCAAAATTAAAGAAAAAATCAATTACATCAAACCAAGCACAGTGGAAAGCGATGGTCCCCTGCAGGAATCACGGGTGGACATGAAATTACAGCAAATCACCCTTAAAAACCTTGTGACTTTCCTGAAAGGTATAGAGTCGCATACAAAGGTGGTCTCTGTTTCCAGAATTTCCATTCAAGAGCATGGAAAAGAGCAAGGATACGTGAATGCTGTAATCCAAATTGTCACCTTTCAAAAACCGGCGGTGCAATGAACCCTAGAAAAAGCAAACCACTGTTTTTTGCAGAGCAGTATGAAAAGAACAATATTCAAATTCGACTCCTGATCTATTATAAAGTATGATCAATCGCTACGCTGTCATTCTATCTTTTATCCTGACAACTCTTCTGGTAACAGGAGCCGTTGAGTTGTTATACAATTCTTTGGGTAAAATATTGCTTGAGAACAACGAGGTGGATCAAGTAAAGACTGTAAAACCATCAAATACAAGGGACAAAACAAAAGCGGTGGTGTTACCTGCCAGGCAAAGAAAAACCAGGCAAAACAGAGAAGATTACTCAATCATCAACAAACGCGGTCTTTTTGGAAAAGTTGAGAAAAAAACAAAAGAAAAAAAACCTGAACCAAAACCAGTGTTAACCACCACTTCTCTTGACCTGACGCTGCTCGGCACCATCGGCGGTGAAGCCGATGACCAAAGGGCCATCATTCGGAATAAATCATCAAAAAACAGCCAGGAAATATATTTTAGAGGAGATGCCATAGAACATGCCCTTATAAAAGACATTGACCGGGGAAAAATAATCCTCACCGTAAATGGTAAAGACGAAATCCTGCTCATGGAAGAGGCGAAAAGTCCACCATCCACTGGTAAATCTCAAAGCTATTCCATGCCTGATATTTACACCCCGGCACCCAGAAATGAGGCTGACGATGACAATGATGTTGATGAAATGGGAGAGGATATTGATCCCCTGAATGGACCGCCTCCTCCGGTTACCCCCAAACGACGAATGACAGTAAAACCGAAAAAAATAACAGGAAGTTGAACCATGATCCGTACAGTCAACCAAACAGTTTCAAGAAGGGGCAGATTTTTCTTTCTGCTTCTTCTCTGCTGCATCCTGACCATTGTCCCCTGCTCAGTAATGAGTGCTGTAGATAAAACTGATTCCAAAAAAGCTTCTGCCGGCACATCACAACGCTTCATCACCATTGATTTTGACAATGTGGACATCCGTTTGTTCATCAAATATATCAGTGAACTTACCGGAAAGAATTTCATTATCGACAAAACAGTAAAAGGTACCGTATCCATCATTTCTCCCACAAGAATTTCGGAAGACGAAGCGTATCGGGTCTTTGAATCAGTGCTGTCTGTAAATGGTTTCACTACCATAAAGGCAGGGGCTATGATCAAAATCATGCCCACAGTGAGAGCCCGTACCGAAAACATCGACACCCTGCACCATGGAATGACATCAAAACCAGAGGATAGAATTGTCACCCAGCTCATTCCCCTCACCCACACAACTCCCAAGGAAATGAAAAAAGTGTTGGCTCCACTGATCTCCAAAACATCGGTGGTCATTGCCCATACACAGTCAGGAATGCTGATCGTCACAGACACCCTCTCCAATATCCAGAAACTGTTAGCCATCATCGAGTCCCTTGATGTGGATTATTCCAGTGATGAGATGGAAGTCGTAGCGCTGGAACATGCAACTGCCTCCAGCCTTGCCACCACCATCAATGCCATATTCAACCGGTCGTCTGTACAAAAGAAAGGGGCGAGCTCTTTCACTGGAATCAAAGTCGTTCCTTACGACAGAATTAACGCCATCATTCTCCTTGCCGGTCCCGGAGATATTCTCCGTGTCAAACGGCTTATCGCCATGCTTGACGAAGAACCGAAACAGGATGAAGGAAATATCCAGGTGGTCTACCTGCAGCATGCAAGAGCAAAAGACCTGGCTACAGTGCTTACTGCCCTTCCCGGTCAGCAACAAACGAAGGGAAAAGGACCACAAAAGATGCCATCTATTTCCAAAGATGTCAAAATCATGCCGGATGAAGAAACCAACTCTCTTATTATCACTGCTTCGCGTTCAGAATTCAAAGCCCTTGAAAATGTAATAAAAAAATTAGACATTCCACGACGTATGGTCTATCTCGAAGCACTGATCCTGGAAGTAGACACAGAGGCTAACTTTGATGTGGGTGTCAAATGGATTGGAGGAGGAAGCTTTTCCGACAATACCGGTGCCTTGCTCACCGGCTTTGGGGGAGGAGATGGCTTTAGCATGGATGGTGCAATTGGCACCGCCGAAAATATAGCGTCTGTTGGTAGAGGCTTTACCCTTGGGGTCTTAAAACAAGGTATTGAGATCGGCGGAATTACTTTTCCCAATATCGCCGCTGTACTCAAGGCCTACAAAGAAGATTCCAGTATCAACATCATTGCCACACCACAAATCCTGACCACAGACAATAAACTAGCTGAAATCAGTGTTGGTGAAAACATTCCTTATCTCACTAGTTCGAATACTGCAGACACTTCTGAAAGGGGGTATGAAAATTACGAATACAAGGATGTTGCCACCAAATTGACCATCACTCCTCAAATTAACCAGGCAGATACACTGCGTCTGGAAATAATGACAGAAGTAAGTAAAATTAAATCACTGGGAGACAGTGGCGTTCAACCAACCACCTTTAAACGAACGGCTAACACCACAGTACTGGTTCAGGATAGTGACACCGTAGTCATTGGTGGCATCATAGGTCATGACGCCACTGAAGGAGAAACAAAAGTACCCTTACTTGGAGATATTCCACTCCTGGGATGGCTCTTTAAAACCCATAGCACCTCCCACCGAAAAACAAATATGTTTATCTTTATCACTCCCCACATTGTCAAAAACCCAGCTGACATGGCCAGAATCACCCTGACCAAGGAAGAACAACTGGATAAAGTCATGCCACAAGTCAAAGAGCAGCTTCATCGCCAGGTCAATCTCGACCATGCCATGAACCTGTCTGACATTGGCTTCCAGAGATTGCAGGCAAAACAGTACGGTGAAGCAAAAAACTACTTTGAGGAAGCCCTTGACATCAATCCGAACTCACCCTATGCCCTGATGAACCTCGGTGTCATATGCGAGAAACAGGGAAAGACAGCTGAAGCCATCAACTTCTACCAGCAGGTCATTGATAATGCGGTGGACAGCGGGGATGGTAATGTCGAAGGCGGTGGGCCAACGGGAATGAACTTACAGCAAATCTGCCGGGATCACATCAAACGACTCACGCCACAACAAGATACTTGGCCCTATCCAAAAAACGACGACTCGTAACCACCATGCAATACGCTGCAAACTTTTTCACAGATAAGCTGGACATTCCAGCTGACACCGTTAACCAGGCCCTGGAACTCCAGAAAGAAAAAGGAGGCGACCTGCTTCGTCTCCTGATGCGTCAGGATACAGTGAATGAAATTGACCTGCTCCACAAACTGGGTAATGAGCTGGAAATGGAATTCAGCTTTTCCCTGCCCTCTGAAATCCAGACTGATTTCACTGCCGCACTGCCCATCTCTTTCCTTAAAAAGCATCTTATGGTGCCCGTGGTTGCAAATGATGACGCATTTATTGCCATCAATGATCCCTTTGACTTTCAGGCCCTTGACGATGTTCGTCGTATTCTGGATCTTACGGGGGCACGTCCGGTGCTCTGTCCTCAAACAGCCATTGTCTCAGCCATCAACTTTGCCTATGACATGACCCAGAACACTGCGGAGGAGGTCATGCAGGATATTGATGAGGAGGATCCAGAGGCACTGTTTACAGAAATCGAAGAAACCGGCGACCTGCTCGATGATACCAGTGACTCTCCGGTTATCCGGCTGGTTAATCTTATGTTTTCCCAGGCTGTACGGGACAGAGCCTCTGATATACACATTGAACCCTACCAGAACTCTCTTAAGATCAGGCAGCGTCTTGACGGTATCCTCTATGATATGCTCAGCCCGCCCAAACATGTGCAATCGGCCCTGATCTCTAGAATCAAGGTCATGGCCAAACTCAACATTGCCGAAAAACGACTTCCACAAGATGGCCGCATCGAACTCAAAGTTGCCAATAAAGAAGTGGATATTCGTGTTTCCACACTGCCAACAGCCTTTGGCGAACGGGTGGTACTGCGTCTGCTTGACAAATCATCAGTACTTATATCTCTGACTGATCTCGGCATGCCGGAGGATCGCTTTATTCCATTTTCCGACCAGATCAGGGCAGCGAATGGCATTGTTCTTGTAACCGGCCCAACGGGGAGCGGAAAAACCACAACCCTTTATGCAGCACTCACGGCAATCAACAATACTGATATCAACATCATTACCGTGGAAGATCCCATTGAGTATCGTATCAGCGGTATCGGCCAGGTACAGGTCAACCCAAAAATCGATCTCACCTTTGCCTCTGGCCTGCGATCAATTGTACGTCAGGACCCGG
Organism: Desulfocapsa sp.; assembly: GCA_029932055.1. Taxonomy (GTDB): domain Bacteria; phylum Desulfobacterota; class Desulfobulbia; order Desulfobulbales; family Desulfocapsaceae; genus Desulfocapsa. The sequence goes on along the minus strand of JAOZQU010000048.1, from coordinate 969 downwards.
ATGTTATCCTGGTGGGCGAAATCCGTGATACGGAAACCGCTAAAATTGCTATTCAGTCAGCACTTACCGGTCATCTTGTCTTCTCTACACTGCATACCAATGATGCAGCCAGTGCCATCACTCGTCTCGTGGATATGGGTATCGAACCATTTCTCATCTCTTCCTCAATCAATGCAATCCTTGCCCAGCGGCTGGTTCGCATTATCTGTCCTGAATGTAAAACAGGATACACACCAGAACCTGATGCCATAAGAAAACTGGGTCTGGATCCAAAAGAGATGGAAGGAAAGCAGGTGTATAGAGGTCGCGGCTGCAAAAACTGCCACCATACCGGATTCAAAGGACGACAAGGTATATTTGAACTGCTGATCATGGATCAGTCCATGAAAAATCTAATCTTAAGCACTGCAAATGCCAACGCCATCAGTAACCAGGCTGTTAAAAACGGTATGATCACCCTGCGACGCGATGGTGCGGACAAGGTTCTTGCGGGTGTCACCACTATTGAAGAAGTTTATCGTGTTACCAATGAATAGGGGATGGGGGAAAAATCCAGATTGCCGATTTAATACTTAGCGTCAAACTGTACTTTTTTTCTTGACGGCAATAAGGGTAGTAATTTTCACACATTACTGAGAACGACTGAACAATTACAGAAAGCCAGATAATTACTATATCGCATTATACGTAGTATCCATAACAACAGAACGGAAAATATCCCTGCGCAACCCCAGTCAATGCGCAGGATCTACATAAGCCAGCTATTTCTAAAAAATCGTTTTCATTTCAGCATATAATGGATAGGTGTATAAATTATTAAATCCATTCTTATTGGGTTATGGATGTTTCGGTGGCCTAGGTTACCTAGAAAAAAAGATAACGATTCAAATAAAGCGTATTACAGAGACAAAAAAGTTAAAAGCACAAAAATAACTGCATTAAGGGCATTAAAAGACAAGGGCATTTTAA
>JAOZQU010000241.1 GCA_029932055.1 Desulfocapsa sp. | reverse complement strand
GAATTCGTCATTTTGTGCCATCACTTCATTTAGTTAAAAACTATTTGCAGACAAGACAAATCTATTAGCCTGACGGCTATGCGGCTGTGGGGTGCCCCTAATTAAAACACACTGTGTCTTTTTATATCTTTTGAATATAACAGGTATTTGCTGCTCAAGGGCCGGTGGCATACCAGCCAAGGCCAATATCACTACCGCGAATATCTGGTCCGACAGAGCCTTTCCCATGAAAATGATCATTATAGTTCCAGACGTTGTCACTAGCCCTTAAGACACCCATCACGATACCTACCCGATCATTTGGCTGGTGATCATCGATAGCCTCAAACCAGGCCTGTAATACCGTCATATTGGAGTCGACCATATTGCTGGCAAACGCGCCCGAAAAAGCGTTGCGGACAGCGGCGTTGGTGTGGAAGCCAAGCAGAAGATGAAGTCCATCAAACTCTTGTTTCCAGTTTCTAAAAGGTTCCTGTCCATCAGTGCCTCGACCTAAAACCTGACATGAGTACAAGGCCAGCCATTCGAGGTCTTTGTCTCCCCAATCACCTGTGGCATCATTGTTGTCAAGATAAGAATCGTCATGACTGTTGTCCTCGAAAACAAAATAACCGACATTTCCGTGACCGACAAAAAAGGTTATATCTGTATTGTCGATCCAACTGCTGTCCTCGGGTTCCTTAAAATCCTGCTCCCACGCGGCCAGGCCTCTCCAGGAAAAACGCCTGATCACGGAGTCAGCATTCATTTGGTCTTTGAAACCCTGCTCAAGCCCACCGAATTGATCGAAGACAGAATTCTCTGTGCCATAGTCACGGACGCCGGCAACCCTTGTCGCCGAAGAATCGAGAAGCGAGGGTAGATTGTTCTCATCGAACATGATGACGTGGTTTGCTTGTACGTATACACCGTTGCTGTCAACGACTTCCAGGCTGAGTGTTTCCTGCATTTCCCTGGCGCGGCGCATTATTTTGTATTCCAGTTTATTATTGCCCTGTTTGCTGCCAATACTGGGAGAACTCCAACGTATCTGGTAGGGTGCGGAGCCGCCACTTATCTCGGCCATTGCCATGACAGTGCTACCTTTGACTGCTGCTTCCAGTGAGAGCCTCGGGATGTATTTTTCATCATCGATGGCAGGAATACTTAACTGTAGCAGGCTCACTTTTTGATCACCAACCACTGCATTGCCACTACATTCGTAATAAGGAATGACAGTATGTACTTTTTCAATGCTGAGGGCAGGAGCAAAATAATAAAGGCGTGTACTGACATCAATTTTCTTATAGTCGTCTTGTAAAGCCGATTGCCGGTATAAATCAAGGCAGCGCTCTCTCGCTTTGTCACCATTGACTAAGCTCACCTTTTGCCCTTCGCTCAAGCTCCGGTTTGCATGCTTGAGCTGGGTTACCATGCCTGATGGAGAGAAGCTGGCGCTGACCTTGGCGCCTGGGCCCTCCAGCAAATATTGGCCAAGTTTCACATCGAAGTCAACACGGGTATTGATATTCGTTTCAGAAACAATAGTTCCTTCATCATCGATTATCGTAAGGCTATTGTTCCTGACACGCACATCTCCGGAAGCAGGGACCAATGCCGCTTCTTTGAGAGCAGTAAGAAATGTTTCTTGTGCCTTGTTCCGGTCAAAAGTCTTGATGTTCAAAAGCGCTTCCAGATCAAGCGCCTCGGCCACTACTACCTGGCCATCTTCGTCATTCTTCTCTTTACCAACTTTCCCGGTTGGTATGGCCAGGTGTGTTTGGCTGTCGAGGATAAAAATCTTCCCATTGCCATCAATAAAGTCACCTTTTTCCAATATCCTCTCCTCAACGGCTAGAGCTGAAACCAACTTTCCTGCAGACTCGTGGCTGGCACCGGATGAGGTGACTTTGTATACCGCTATGGACTCACCTTCTACTTTTTTATCGCAGGCGCTAAAAATCGGTATCGCCAAACAGACAAGAGTTAAATAGACGCACGATGGTAATGTGTTCATAAAATCCTCCGTTTCTTAAAAGCCACGTTCTTGGTCTTTAATTATCTGCTCAGGATGACACGTTTTTCACAAGAATAAACGTAAACATTCGGGTTAGAGCAAAAATAGTGCTAGAACCCACCAATTGTAAATGTTTGGATAGTGCCCCCAGCTAACAGGTGGCCGAGCGCCTTTCCGTCTTTCTGCAATCAAACTCTGAATGGAAAAGACCGTCGATGTGTCGAACTTCGCCATTCGTATGCCGTATGTATATTTCTTATAAGCAAATATTATTCCGTTGGCTCATAAAAACTAACAACGGTGATGAACGGTAAGCCGGCACGCAGGAATCAGAGAGCAAGGCACTGATAACCACGATTAATGCTTTTACTACCGGGAATGTACAGGTATGAATGATCTGAGAATTAAAATAGAAAGTAGTGCATATCCACCAAACATGGTGGTGCATTTCAACCAGGCACCAATATTTTTCCAAACAGAATCCCCAAATTACTCCATGGCCTACAAACTCAAACGAATTACTAAGGGGAATTGCCGAGCAGTTTCAGATTATCAAAATACTGTTTAAACAGGCTGAAGAACTGTTCCATTACCACCTCACAAGGTAGAACTGTGGCGACCATGCTGTTACTGATACCAGTATAAGATTCGATAAAAGAACTGATCCTGAATCCTGGGTTCATCAGGCTTTGGAAGCTGTCTATGATTTCGTTGTTTTCGATAAGGACTGCGCCAATTTCAATAGCTCTGTCACCATGATTAGGGGAGAGACCTGTTGTTTCAAAATCGAGAACTATAATGGGGGAATTATCCATGTATCACTTCGGTTTTCAGTATGTTGAAAACTGTCCCCAAAATAATAATTAGATGCTATTAGAGGCAGGTGTATTGATAGCAAAAAGATTATTAATCTCTTTCCAGAATGAGTCAAGTGTTATCCAGTTAATACACTAATGTCTATATCACTTAAGCTCGCTTCTTTCATTAAAAATTTAAGTGTGATATCAACAAGTTCCCTGTTCGAAGAACTTAATTGACTATAATTGCCTCGCAAGAGGTTTTTTAACGATTTCTCAAGATCCCAAGCGGTCTCACTATCTTCATCTAAGAAATCCTTTTCATATCTTCGTCGTTTCAATAAATATAGACTTGTGAGTATGCAATTTTTAAATATTTGCTGAAAATTATTATAATAAATTTCCCTCTTAAGAATTCTAATTATCCGTTCAACGATTTGCTCTAACCTCTTGCGTGAAACATGTTCTGGCAATAGTGCAGTATCTCTAAATCTCACAATATTTCGACAAGCCCTTAACCAGTTATTCACCCCAGTCGTACCCAGTAGCAATCTTTGATCGAAAGCCTTAAAAAACAATGTAATATCTTCCGATTGGTTGAAACATAATCCAATAGTGTGAAGGTCAATTGCTGGCGTTTGTGCCAGTTGGTCTTGTAATGTTCGTCTTGCTTTATCTATGACCACAGATGGGCATGATAAATACATCCAGGAAACTGCTTGTTGTATCGCTTTTTTCTCATTACTACTTGTACCTGTTAATCTTACAACTTCACCATTTTGTCCTCGGGTGATAGTAGTTTTAGTAATCGCAAACCGTTTCGCACATGCATTTTTGAACTCTTGTGCTAATTCTGAATCACTAACAAAGCTTAAATTTCCATCAGAAGGAAAAACACCATAATGACGAAAGAGATCTCCTTTAGGTCTTACACCTCTGAATTCATCTATTCCATCAGCCAAAGGCCATGCATTTAAGCCCTTGTTTGCTCTAAGTATCCTTAAATTATCAACCAAATTTGGACTATTAGATTTAAGTGCTTTAATGACAGACAAAAAACTATCTTCTGCATTAGCCCACATCTCTTGATCTGCTTCAACACGTGAGACTTCAGGTAAATACGCAAGCGGTGGCGGTTCAGGCTCTTCCGTGTCCTCCATTGTCCGCCAATTCAACATAGTATCAAAAACACCAATAGTTACAGATTCTATTAATACTTTGGCAAATCCTTGGCCTGGACGGAGATGTGCTATAATTTTAACTTCTTCGTCAATTTGGGTTTTTTTCCAGATTTCAGCAATTACTTTACGAAAATAAAACTCGTCTTTTCCTGCAGAACGACGAAGAGTCAGAGCCAACTTTTTCTCACCCTGTTTTATTTTCAGCCCAACAACTGGAGCCTTAGATTTATACTCACTACCAGCTTCCACTGTTTTCCCTTCCACAAGAAGCTTGTAAGCATTTTCGGCATCCCCATAACTATTTTTACCGTGATAATGTATTTCTATGGGAGAAATTGTTTCTCTATATGACGGCAGGCCATGAGCTAATGCGTAAGATGTTACTGCTGCTCCATATACAGTTTCACGCCCATCACTGATCACGAAAGAACTAGTTGTATTTTTAAAAGCTATTGCAACAAAATCACCTAAAGTTTTATTTTCACTTACCGGAAGCGATGCGCAAGCACCATCAACAACCACTCCTAAACAGTTATTATGTTGGCTGTCTGGAATTGATGATAATTGCTTGTCGTAAACATTTCTTAACTCTTTTTGAAAATCACCTGGAGATGAATCTCGATAGCCAATAAACAAATCATCCCAGGCATCAAGCCGTTGAAAAAGGTTCCTGCTATCCTTAACGAATCCATGCCTTACGCACATTTTCATTTGTAAAATCTGTTCTTTACCTAATTCCCTATTGCAAACTAGATCATTTGTATGACTGGTTCCAAATAGATTTCTCCAAATCTCATCAACTGAACATTTATTATCATTCACCAGAGCGAGATAAAAATTAATTCCCATTTGAGGGATCTCTCCACCACCTCTCACACTATTGCGAACAGGGAAAAGCCATAACTTTTCTTTATAAATCTTCGCCCGTATTTCGAGAGGAACTACTTCCCATTGATCAAATGCTAATGTTACTACCAGCAAATGACCTATTGGAACGCCCCTCTTGGAAACAATCCCTTTTCCATTGAATTCATTAGTATTTTTTCTACACCATGACATAGCGACAGCTACAGACCT
>JAOZQU010000047.1 GCA_029932055.1 Desulfocapsa sp. | reverse complement strand
AATTTGTGAATCAGGAGACGTTCGTAGTTACGGCGGTTTGACATGATGAGCCCTTGGTTAAAGGAAAATTTGCATTTTTGACGAGAATCATTTCCTCTTTTAAGAGTATTTCAGAACAGCATCTCTTGTCAAGAAAGATGGCAGGCATTAAAAAAGGAGAACCGTTTACAGTTCTCCTTAATGATGCTGTGGCAAATGTTAACGCCAGTAGGTTATTTAAGAATTTTTCCGATATTTTTCACTGCATCAACCTTGTCTTTTACGGCTGACACTTCTTTTACGCCGGGAACATCTTCCATGATATTTTTACCGCCTTCTTCAATATCTTTCATGCCATTTTTAAAGGAGGAAATGGCTTTTCCCAGGCCGGATCCAATTTCGGGGAGTTTTTTTCCACCAAAAACAAGCACAGCAATGCCTAGGATTACGATGAGTTCAGGGGTTCCGAGTCCAAACATGGTTTTCTCCAGTTATTGGGGGATTGGAAGTGTTTTTTATTATTCAGGCCTTTGAATCATTTTCAGGGTCATCATCAATCTTTTTTGGGTCATCTTTTTTTGTGGCATCTTTAAAGTTTTTGATACCCTTTCCAATTCCTGATCCAATTTCGGGAAGTTTGCCAGCTCCGAATATGATAACGATGATGACCAGAATGACAATTAATTCCGGCATGCCAAGTCCAAACATAAATCTACCTCTATTGTGTAAAATCGTAGTTAACAGCGTTTTATTCAGAAACTACCTGAATGTAGAGCAGTAATCCTAGAATGTCAATCCTTTCCATAGCTGGCTATATTCTGCCCCATTTCTCGCATTTGAGCAAGAATCCTGTCTTCATCAAGGCTTTTGAGTATTCGGTCTTCCATGACAACACGGCCGTTTATGACGGAATGGACGACATCCGCACCACGTGCTGCGTATACCAGGTGTGAGGGAATGTTATAGAGTGGTGTAAGGTGAGGCTGGTTCATGTTAAGCACTATCATATCGGCCTTTTTACCAACTTCAAGGGAACCGGTTTGCTCTTCGGCATCTAGAGCTTCTGCCCCGCCAAGAGTCGCTGCATGCAGGGTCTGTTCTGCGCTCATGGCTGTTGGATCCATACGCGCCACCTTGTGGGCTTTGGCAACGGTGTCCATCTCCCCAAACATATCAACATCATTATTGGATGCAGCACCATCGGTACCTATGCCAACCGTGATTCCAGCATCAAGCATTTTGACAACCGGTGCAGTGCCGGATGCGAGTTTCATGTTCGATTCCTGACAGTGGGAGACTTTGACCCTGCGTTCGGCCAGAAGTTTTATTTCCTTATGGTCAAGCATGACGCAGTGAGCAGCCAGGGTTTTTGGGGAGAGTAGTTCAAGTTGTTCCAGGTGCTGCACAGGACTGCAGTTATATCGTTCTTGGCAGGTGTCAACTTCTGCTTTGTTTTCCGAGAGATGGATTACATAGAGGCTATTCTTGGTTTTTGCAACATTGCCAAGTCTTGTCAACAGATCGGGCGAACAGGTATAGACGGCGTGCGGGGTTGCTGTAATGGAGATGAGCGAATGCTCCTGGTAATGGGTGAAGAGATCGTCGATATACGAAAACCCATTTTCAAGTTCTCCATAACAGGGGGATGGGAAGTCGTAGAGTACTTCACCTATCCATGCACGCATGCCCGATTCTTCAGTTGCCAGCGCCACCTCTTTTGAAAATAGATACATATCGCAGAAACTTGTGGTGCCGGATTTGATCATCTCAGCAATGGAGAGCAGGGTGGAGTGATAGACCATTTCCGGTGTCGAGCGGGCTTCCACGGGAAAGATGTGTTTTTCAAGCCAGGTCATCAACGGCAGGTCATCGGCCAGGCCACGAAAACACGCCATGGCAGCATGGGTATGGGTGTTGATGAGGCCCGGCATGATCAGGCCATGATCCGTATGGATATGGCGGTCTGTGGAAAACGTTGAGAGGATGTTTTCACTGCTGTCGATTGCTGTGATAGTGTCGTCTGTGATAGCAACAGCACCATGTTTGATAAGGCTTTTTTGTTCGGAAGATGGCAGGAGATAACTGCCGGAAAGAATAATATCGACCTCTTGTTTTCTCATGATGGAATCCGTGCGGCAATTTCTAATAGTAATCGCTCAAGCTTGGGTTCCATGGCCTCAGCTGTGGCAATAATGTCTTCTAGAATGATAGGCTGAAAATTATCGGGATCATTGACATTAGAGACAACGGATAAGCCAAGTACATCCATTCCTGCGTGCTTGGCCACAATGATTTCAGGAACTGAGGACATCCCAACTGCGTCAGCACCGCAGTCGCGCAGCCATCGTGTTTCCGCAGGAGTTTCGAGGCTTGGGCCAGGTATACACACATACACGCCACTGATTACATTTTTTATTTTACAGTGGGAGGCACTGTCAAGGGCAATTTTTATTAAGCCTGGATGATAGGGGGTGGAAAAATCCGGGAAACGCGGTCCCCAACTTTCAACATTTGGACCGCGTAGCGGGTTTTCCCCCAGGAAATTAAGATGATCCCGGAAGACCATAATGGAGCCGGCTTGAAAGAGAGGATTAAGGCCGCCAGCAGCATTTGTCAGAAGAAGGGTTTTTGCACCGAGCAGAGAAAGTACCCGAATGGGAAAAGCAACCTCTTTTGTGGAATACCCTTCATAGAAATGAAATCTTCCCTGGAGAACAGCAACTTTTTTCTCACCAAGGTGTCCCAGAATAAGGTTACCGCTGTGACTGTCAACCGTGGACTGTGGAAAATGCGGGATTTCAGAATAGGGAAGGGTCAGTTCGCTTTTGATTTTGTTTGCAAAATGACCAAGACCTGTGCCCAACTGGATAACCAGTTCAGGAGAAAAGGGGAAGGAATCCCGTAAAAAGGCAACACAGTCCTCTACTTGCCTCTGGTGTTCTCCAGCCTTTTCCATAGTCGTATCAACCGTGTTTGGAATGTTTTTTAATAAAATCCTGAATCAGGTTTTTGTCCGCATCCATGAGTTCACAACGGGTTTCTTTCTCCATTATCTCGCTGATGGATACGGGGAGTTCAAGGGGTTTCCCTATGGCCTTTTCCACAGTGTCGCCAAATTTGGCAGGGTGGGCGGTGGCAAGGCAACAGACAGGGATTCCTTTTGTCTGATGTTTCAGTGCGCAATGTACACCAACAGCCGTATGTGGATCAATGATATATCTGTATTCTCTATAGAAATCCGTAATGGTAGCAGAAACATCCTCTTCCGTTGCTTTTTCTGCCGTAAAATCTCTCTGGATCTGATCCTTGAAGTCTATGAGATCAATTTTTCCGGTTTCAGTTAATTGGGTCATGGCCTGACTTACCCGGTCGGGTTCTTCATCAAGCAGATAGTAGAGGTAGCGTTCAAAGTTGGAGGCAGACTGAATATCCATGGAAGGGCTTGATGTGGCCTCAACCTGACTCAAAGAATAATCACCATCGTTAACCATTCGTGTAAGGATGTCATTGGAATTTGTCGCAAGCAGCAGTTTTCGGATGGAACCTTCGGGGAGCATGCGTTTGGCAATATAGCCTGCAAAAATATCGCCAAAATTCCCGGTTGGTACGGCAAAATCCGTGGCCTTGTCATTTTCATGACTGGAGATGTGCAGGCAGGCATAGACATAATAGACAACCTGGGCAAGAACTCTGGCCCAGTTGATTGAGTTGATTGCGCCAAGGTGTTGTTCTTCTTTGAAATTCAGGTCGTTAAAGATTGCTTTAACAATGGCCTGCCCATCATCAAATGTGCCGCGGATAGCAATGTTGAATACATTGGTGTCAGTCACCGTGGTCATCTGTTTTTCCTGAACTTCACTCACTCTCTGGTGGGGGTGGAGGATGAAGATATTGATACGTTCCTTGCCGCGAACTCCGTAAATGGCGGCACTGCCGGTATCTCCTGATGTCGCACCAAGGATGTTCATGACAGAGTCTTTTTTTTCAAGTAGGTATTCTATGACGTTGCCAAGAAACTGCAGTGCTACGTCTTTAAAGGCAAGGGTCGGGCCATGGAAAAGTTCCATTATATGGAGCGACCCCTGATGCACCAGAGGAGTTATTTCTTCCCGGTCAAAGGAGGCATAGGAACGAGAAATCAGCTTATGGAGATCAGCATCGGGAATATCATCGATAAAACGAGACATGATCTCAAAAGCCAGATCCTGATAGGTGAGATCTTTCCATTCAGCAAAAGTTTCACTGCCGATCCTGGGGATTGTTCTTGGGAGAAGGAGTCCGCCATCAGTGGCAAGTCCCATCATTACGGCTTCGGTAAAGGAGACGGGCTCAATGCCGCCTCGTGTACTTATATATTGCATGGTTTAGCTCTCGTCTATTTCCACTCTTGGGGCATCGTGCCATAGCCCTTCCAGATCGTAAAAAGATCGCTGCTCATGGTAGAAAATATGTACGACTACATCAGCAAAGTCAAGAAGAACCCACATTCCTTCCTGGATTCCTTCTGCTTTGGTAGCGCTTATTCGTTTTGATCGCATCTCAGCTTCCATTACCTCGGCAAGTCCCTGGACGTGGCGGCTTGATCGTCCACTCATGATGACGAAATAATCGGTAAATGAGGAAAGTTCTCTGACATCAAGAACAACCAGATCTTCTGCCTTTGTATTGATTGCAGCTCGGGCACAGATTGTGGCCAGTTCCAGGCTGCTTTTGTCCTGTAGTTCTTTTTTTAATTTTTTCATAGTGTGAGAGACGTTAATGAACGCTTACTTGTTTCCTTTTGTCTGACCTTTTCGTTTCCGCGGAGGAAACTCAAAGGTGATTTTTCCAGCTTTGTTGATGAGAAGATAAGCATCAAATGGCCGTTTTTTCTTGGAAATGAATTTTGTTATCAGTTCCGTCTTTCCGTCTGTAAGTAATTGCCTGATGTGATCACCTGTTATGGCGCGATCAAGAATAATCTTACTGATCTGTAAACCTTTTTCTTTGTCACCATCAAGTTTGGAGCCTGACATATACGCAGCAGGTGTTTCAAAAACCGGAGAGTTGTCCACAGGAGAGAGCCCAAGAGGTTCTGTCTTTTTGATGGCTTCAATATCCAGGTCGGCAATGGAATCGGCAAAAAGGAACTCTATTTTATTTTTGGTTAAACGAACAGAGGCAGTGAATGGCTTGCCGCGTTTACTCCTGAAATCACTGAAAGGACCAAGTGTTTCACCTTTAATAATACGTACAAAATCATCCTGGCTCATTATTCTACCACCAAGAATTTTTCGCAGGCTGATTTTTTCATCTTCTGAGATATAAGCTGTGGGGGTCTCGTAAAAATGAATATCACCCACTGGGCTGAACGGAGCTTCTTTGTGTGTCGGAGATTGCTCAAAGTCGCGAATCTGGGAAATGATATGCCTGGTCAACTCACGGATTTCATTCATAAATTTGTCTCGTGTGAGCTTGCCATGCAGGATCTGGTTGAGTTTGAATTCCCACTCCCCAGTCATCTGAGGGGAGGCCAGTACTTCAATTTTCAGGGCTTCCAACAGAGAAAGGAGTTCAAAGGCCTTGCCGGTCGGGGTAAGTTCCTTGCCTTCACGGACAATATATTTTTCCTTGAGTAGTTTTTCAATTATCGCAGCCCTGGTTGCCGGTGTCCCAAGACCACGATCTTTCATGGCCTCAGCCAGTTCTTCATCGTCTATAAATTTGCCGGAATGTTCCATGGCAGAGAGAAGAGTTGCCTCGTTAAAGCGTGGTGGCGGACGGGTTTCTGATTTTTCTTTTGCAACATCTTTGCAGTGCACATCCGTGCCTTTTGGGATCTCTACCAGTAATTTGTCAGTTTCCTGACTGGTATTGCCCTGATAGATGATTTTCCAACCTGGATCGATCTGAATTTTTCCTTCAGTGAGAAAAGTTTCCTGATCCACCACTGAGAGTCTTTTGGTGTTGAGGTATCTTGCCGGTGGGAAAAAAACCGCAAGGAAACGCTGCACCACCATGGTGTAAATTTTCAGTTCCGGTTCACTGAGGTTGTCCGGTAATTTGGAGGTGGGAATGATGGCATGATGGTCTGATATTTTTTTGTTATCAAAAATCCGTTTATCTTTTTTTATGTAGCCTTTGTCGAGTGCTGTACTGGCATGAACTCCCAGTTGCCAGTCCTGCTGCTGCTGCACTGTTTCTTTCACATTAGGCAGATAATCTTCGGGCAGGTGGCGGCTGTCGGTACGAGGATACGTCAGGGCTTTGTGACGTTCGTACAGGGCCTGGGCGATGGATAATGTATTTTTGGCAGAGAAACCGAATCGTCCATTAGCTTCACGCTGCAGGGAGGTAAGGTCGTACAGGGCAGGCGCGCGCTGACTTGATTTTTTGCTGGTTTCTGTGACAACAGCCAGCTTGTCGGTGCATTTGACAACAAGATTGTCAGCATCTTCCTCTTTCCAGATTCTGTCGGCACGAGCATGTTCATTTTCAGGATCTTTTTTGAAATCAGGATTGATCCATTTACCTGTGTAGCTACTTTTTTCAAAAGAAAACGTTGCTTGCAGGGTAAAGTAATCACGAGGCTCGAAAGCCAGTCGAAACTGTTCACGTTTGACAAGCAGAGACAGGGTTGGGGTCTGTACCCGGCCACATGGAGTAAGAAAAAATCCGCCTTTTCTGGAGTTAAAACCAGTGAGCGCCCGAGTGGCATTGAGTCCAATGAGCCAGTCAGACTCAGAGCGACAAAGAGCTGCATCTTCCAAGGCATGCATTTCTTCATTATCACGCAGATTGGCAAAGGCTTCCTTTATGGCACCCTGGGTCATGGATTGCAGCCATAATCTTTTGAAGCTTTTTCTGGCAACGGATTTATTCCAGACATAACGCAGAATATATTTGAAAATCAGCTCTCCCTCGCGTCCAGCATCACAGGCATTTACTATTTCTGTTACATCTTTACGACGGATAAGCTTTTGCAGGGCATTGAGTTGGCCTTTAGTTCCCTTAAGTCCTTTTAAGGGGAACTCATCGGGAATAATCGGCAGGTTGCCAAGGGACCAGCTCTTATATTTAGGGTCAATTTCTTCTGGGTACTGGATGGCAACTAGATGTCCGATGGCATAGGAGACTATATAAGAGTCACTTTCATAATGCGTTTTAGACTTTTTGAATTTTCCGGGCAGAACTTTGGCAAGATCTCCAGCCACACTGGGCTTTTCTGCAATGATGAGGGTTTTTTCTGTCATATTTATTTTATCGATAATTGTTCAGATGATAGCTGGTAATTTGCCTAACCGCTGTTACCTCTATCGTACAACTGTTTTAGCAAAATCTATTAATGTCTGATGTCAGAGATCAGGCTGTTCCAGATAGCAGGGATGTTTTGCACCCTTAAAGACTACAAGCCTGGAACCTGCGATTTTTAAAATAGGTTTTATCATTATTTACATTCTCTGTTGTCAAAGTTGCAGATGTTGTATTAATCCCTTTGCAGTTTGTCAATCGCTATTTGTTGATTTTTGTATTCTCATCAATGATTAAATATTAAGTAGGCGTTGTAAAAGTTTAGTGTTAATTTGTTGAAATTTTATGGATAATTGTTGGTTGCGAAGAATTTTAAGAAGGGTGGCAGGGAAAGTTACTGAGCAAAAGGAGTGGGGATGGCGATTATCTGCAATTTCTTGACACTTGATAATATTTATGTTTTATTGCTATTGGAACGGGATGTAGGCGGGTGTAGCTCAGTTGGTAGAGTACAAGCTTCCCAAGCTTGGGGTCGCGAGTTCAAACCTCGTCGCCCGCTCCAGTGTCCATGAAAATACTTTTTTATGGATGCCATACCACAACCCTGCGGGGGAGGTGGCTATGAAAGTGGGCTATGCCCGCTTTTTTTTATGCCAGTTTTAGAGACACAGGCAGAAGACAGAATAGGGTAGTATGAGTGACTATGTAATAGAAAAGGTTCAGGAATTTGTGGAAAGTCTTCTTCCTTCCATGGGTCTTGAGCTTGTGGAAATACAGTATCGCCAGGAAGGTGAAGGCTGGGTGCTCCGTCTCTTTCTCGATGGGTCTGATGGGATCGGTATTGACCAGTGTAGTAAGGTAAGCCGGGAAGTTAGTTTTTTTCTTGATGTTGAGGATTTAATTCCCCATGCGTTTAATCTGGAGGTGTCTTCGCCCGGTCTTGAGCGACCATTGCGTAACTCTGGTGACTTTCAACGGTTTGTTGGGAAAAAGGCTCGTGTTAAAGTGCGGCATCCAATTGGAGACCGGAAAGTGTTTGTAGGACTGATCGGGGAATCGGATGAGAACGGATTTGAATTGCTTTTCGAAGATGGAACAAGCAATCGTTTTTTGATGAATCAGATAAGAAAGGCCAGGCTGACTTTATAATCGTTTGTAAAACTATGTAACTTTTAACATAATTGTGAGTTACAAAGTTTTGTTTCAGTTAGTAAAGAGAAATAAAAAACAAAAAGATAAGATAACAATCTTAAAAAAATAGGTAACTTCAGATAGCTAAGTGAAAAATCGTCATTTGCGGGGTGCACAACAAAGTAAATGAAGAGTTTTTATGACGCCATCAAGATTGTTTTTTGTGGGGAATGACATGCTATCGGATTTAAAACGCATCATCGATCAAATCTGCAGAGATCGTGGCTTTGATAAAAAACTTTTGATTGAAGCCATTGAAGAAGCAGTGGAATCAGCGGCCAAAAAGAAACTCGGTTCCAGACGCGACATCGAAGTGCGCTTCAATGAAGAATATGGTGAAGTCGAAGTTTTTCAGTTTCGTACCGTTGTAAATGAAGTTGAAGATGAGCAGACAGAGATTGCAATTGAAGAAGCTAAGGCACTCGACCCCGAAGTGCAGCTCGATGATGAGCTTGGCGAGAAAATGGAACATATCGAGGATTTGGGGCGTATTGCAGCCCAGTCCGCCAAACAGGTCATCATCCATAAGATGAAGGATGCTGAGCGCGATGTTATCTACGAAATGTTCAAAGATCGGAAGGGGGAGGTCGTAAGTGGTATTGTCCAGCGTTTTGAACGCGGCAATATGATTGTGAACCTTGGCCGAACCGATGCTATCCTGCCGCGTGATCAACAGATCCCCAAGCGTTCTTTTAAACAGGGTGATCGTATTAGGGCGTATCTTGACGATGTTCGCCAGAATGGCAGAGACTCTCAACTTATTCTATCGCGAACCAATAACGATTTTCTTGCCAAGTTGTTTACCATGGAAGTTCCTGAAATTGCGGAGGGTATCGTTGAAATTATGGGGGTTAGCCGTGAACCAGGATTTAGAGCTAAGATAGCAGTGAGCTCCCTTGAGACTGATGTGGATCCGGTTGGTGCTTGTGTTGGTATGAAGGGATCTAGAGTGCAGAACGTAGTACAGGAACTTCAGGGCGAACGAATTGATATTGTTCCTTGGAGCCCTGATCCTGCAAAATATGTGTATAATGCTCTTGCGCCTGCCCATGTGTCCATGGTTATGGCGGATGAAGAGGCACAGACTCTTCTGGTTGTTGTTCCAAATGATCAGCTTTCACTAGCTATTGGACGGCAGGGACAAAATGTACGCCTGGCCTCAAGACTTCTCGGCTGGCGGATTGATGTGAAAAGTGAACAGCGTTATGCAAATCTTGAAGATCCAGGATATCAGTCACTTCTTGCCATTAATGGGATAGAAGAACCTTTGGCTGATCAGCTTCTTGCCCGTGGTGTTTTTTCCATTGAAAAATTGGCTGAAGCGGCTGTTGAGGATCTTATCGTTATTCGCTCAATTAATGAGGAACAGGCGCAGCATCTGATTGATACAGCAATAAAAATGATTGGTGAAGGTGTGATGACAACATCTTTTGCCAATGAATCTGAAGAGAGCGAATCTGATAGTGAGGTAAGTGATGATGTTGTCGCGGAGCCAGAAGATGAGATAGCTCAACCAGCAGAGGAAGAGTTGGCTGTTGAAGAAGCTGATGTCCCTGTGGAAGTTGCAGAGGAAGAGTCGGCTGTTGAAGAAGCTGATGCCCCTGTGGAAGTTGCAGAGGAAGAGTCGGCTGTTGAAGAAGTTGATGCCCCTGTGGAAGTTGCAGAGGAAGAATCGGCTGTTGAAGAAGTTGATGCCCCTGTGGAGATTGCAGAGGAAGTTCAGGAAGAAGAGGAAGAGCAAAATCAGTAAGGTTCAACCGATTCGTACCTGTATCGTTTGTCGCAGACAATTTGTTAAAGAAAACTTACAACGATATGTCTGGAATTATGATACAAAAGATGTTGTTTTAGACAGTAAGCAAAATATAGCAGGTAGAGGCGCATACTGTTGCCGGGACGAAAAATGTAAACAGCAGTTTTTTTCCCGCAGGCAGGGATGGAAACGAGCCTTTCGGCTGAATTAATAGCATTTGTTTTTTTTGTGTATGTTAACAAAACTGGGAATGGATAGACAGGAGTAGGGAATGAGCAGGGTTAGGGTTTATGAGTTGGCTAAAGAGGCCGGCATGGCCAGTAAGGCTTTGGCAGAAAAACTGATTGGGCTTGGCTATGATATTAAAGGTCATAGTTCAACGGTTGATGATGAGACGGCTTTGAAGATCCGTAAAGAAGTACTGCAGGGTTCCGATTCTGAACTAGTTGAGAAACGGATTGATGCTGATGCTGATGCTGGTGGCACAACAGTGATTCGCCGCCGGGCAACAGTGATTCGTCGACGTCCGAAAAAGGTTCCCGAAGAAGAAATCGAAGAGACTGTCGATTCCTCGGTTGAGGCTGAAGCTGAAGCTATAGTCGACACTGAGATTGAAGTTGAAGCTACTCCTGAAATTTCTGAAGTGGAAACTCCTGTTGAAGCATCCAGTGATCAAGAAGCTGCTGCTGATGAGAAAAAGGGAGATGAGGAAGTTCCTGTTGTGTCTCAGCCGGAAGCACCAGTGGCCCCGCAGAAGTCTGACCAGAAAGAAGAAACATCTGTCGTGAAAGTGGCTAGAATTCCTTCCAAAACTGGAATAGCCAAAGTTGTCGGTACTATAGAGCTTCCCAAAGAAGAACCCAAAAAGGCACCGACACGTAGGAAAGGTGGACGGCCACCGGCAAAAAGACCTGCACCAAGGCCTCAGGACAAAGGGGCGCCGACAGATCCAGCTGCAGTTAGTCGTGGGAAAAAGAAAGGTAAAAAAGGTGGCACTCCTCACAAGGACGAGGAATCAGGTAAAGGCGGAAAGGGTGGCTGGAAAAGTGGAAAAAAAGGTCGTAAGAATGTCAGGGTAACCCGGTTTGGTTATGAGGGAGATCGATACGGAAAACGTGGTAAAAAGGGTAGAGGGAAAGTGAAAAGTGCCCCTCGGCAACCCGTTGCAGAGATGAAGGCCTCCAAAAAACGTATCAAAGTCTTTGAGACCATCAGTGTTGGTGATCTTGCACACCGTATGGGCATCAAAGCCAATGAGGTTATTGGCAAATTAATGGGCCTTGGCGTTATGGCCACAGTCAACCAGGCACTGGATGTTGATACGGCTACACTTGTTGCATCGGATTTTGGTTATGAAGTTGAACAGGCAATGACCGAAGAGATTGTGGTAGAGCAGTTGGATAAACAGGAAGGTGCTGGTAAGGCAATTTCCAGGTCTCCTGTTATTACTGTTATGGGGCATGTTGATCATGGAAAAACCTCCATCCTGGATGCTATCCGAAAAACGGATGTGGCAGATGGTGAAGCAGGAGGAATTACCCAGCATATTGGAGCCTATCATGTCAAGTCTGCATCTGGAGATGTGACATTTGTCGATACTCCGGGTCATGCCGCATTTACTGAAATGCGTTCCCGTGGTGCCCAGATTACAGATCTTGTCATTCTGGTTGTGGCTGCCGATGATGGTGTTATGGATCAAACTCGTGAGGCGATTCATCATGCTCAGGCAGCAAAAGTTCCTATTATAGTTGCTGTGAATAAGATTGATAAGGATAATGCAGATCCTGATCGGGTTAAAAGGGAACTTGCAGAACTTGATCTTGCTCCTGAGGAGTGGGGCGGGCAAACAATTTTTTGTGAAATGTCAGCCAAGCAAAACATAGGTATTGATAGTCTTCTTGAAAATATAGAGCTCATGGCTGAGATGCTTGAGTTGAAGGCTGATCCTGATCGTAAGGCCAGGGGGCGTGTGGTTGAGGCCAAGCTTGATAAAGGACGAGGCGCAGTGGCTACTGTTCTTATCCAGGAAGGAACCTTGAAGGCTGGTGATCATTTTGTTGTTGGACAGTTCAGCGGAAAAGTCCGGGCTCTCCTTAATGATAAGAGTAAGCCAATCAAAAGTGCAGGTCCTTCAATGCCTGTGGAAGTTCAGGGGCTTACCGGCGTGCCGTCAGCAGGTGATGAGTTTGTCGTTGTGACTGATGAGAAAATGGCTAAGAGCGTATCTCAGGCCAGGACTCTAAAGGCTCGTGAAAGTGAACTTGCTGCAGGTTCCAAAGTTTCCCTTGATTCACTCTTTGAGAAGTTAAGTGAAGGAGAAGTTCAGGAACTGCGGATTGTACTGCGTGCTGATGTTCAGGGTACTTTGGAAGCATTTGGCAATGCTGCTGAAAAACTTTCCACCGATGAAGTGAAAGTGAAGATCCTTCATGAGGGAACCGGTACAATGACAGATTCTGATGTGCTTCTTGCTTCAGCATCCGAGGCTATTATCATTGGTTTTAACGTGCGTCCGTCAGGGAAAGTTAAGGAACTGGCAGCCAGAGAAAATGTGGATATGCGTTCTTATGATGTTATCTACCATGCACTTGATGATATTACTCAGGCCATGGTTGGTATGCTTGCTCCTGACTTTGTGGAAGATGTGATTGGTAATGCTGAAGTTCGTGAAACCTTTCAGGCTCCCAAGATTGGAACCATTGCAGGTTGTTCTGTAACTGATGGTAAAATAATTCGTAATGCCTCGGTTCATTTGCTTCGTGATGGTGTTGTTGTGTATACTGGTAAGATTGGATCACTGAGACGATTTAAAGATGATGTCAAAGAAGTTCTGTCCGGTTATGAATGTGGTATGTCCATTGAGAATTTTAATGATATTAAGGTTGGTGACATTCTCGAAGCCTTTGTTATGAAGGAAGTTGCTGCAACTCTGGGTGCGACTAAACATGAAAAGGATGCGGCAAAGACAGTTGAGAATGGAGAGTGAAAAATTAAAGATTTAACTACGACTGCGAGAAAATTTTCATGAAATGCAATTTATCAGGTTAGTAGTGTTGTCTTGGTTTTTCAATTTTTAACTCAAAACTTTTAACTGACATTCATGTCATTAGTAACTATGTGGGATCCCAAAGAAACAATTGAATCCGTTGGCCTTGGAAAAAGGGAACGGAAACGCTCCACCCGGGTGGCTGATGCTATCCAAATGGAGTTGTCTCTCCTTTTTTTGCAGAAGGTACGGGATCAGAAACTTAGCGATGTGACCATATCCCGTGTAGAAGTCACAGATGATTTGAGAAGTGCTCGTATTTTTTACACCATTCCCAATGGAGAAAAGGGCCGCAAAAAAGTTTCCGCTGCGCTGACAAAAGCCACTGGCTTTGTACGCAGTCATCTCGCGAAAGTATTAAACCTCCGTTACACTCCGGCCCTGAAGTTTATCTACGATGAAAAGGCGGATAAGGTACTGGAAATGGAAAAGCTTTTTGATGAAATAGCCTCTGAAAGGAGTAGGGATGATGGGGATTCCGAAATCAATTCTTGAGCTTGTCAAGGGGGCCAGTCATGTTGTCCTTGCCACCCATATCCATCCTGATGGTGATGCCTTAGGTTCACTGTTTGGACTTGCTGATATCCTTGAGGCAATGGGCAAAAAAGTTTTTCAATATCTTGAAGAACCTGTATCCCATCTTTATGATTTTCTACCTCGTTGCAACTTGGCCAATACTGATCTGGATGCTGCTCTACAATTTGTTGAAGAGGCAGGGGAGGATGCTAATGTTTTAGGAATAGCGCTTGATTGTGGCGATGGCGATCGTCTGGGCCCGGCAAAAGACAAATTACTCTCTATTTCACCATTTGTAGTAATTGATCATCATCGCGGACATCGTGCTTTTGGGGATCACCTCTGGCTTGAAAGTGATTGCTCGTCCACTGGTGAAATGCTCTATGAACTGGCACTGGCCATGAACGCAAAGGTCTCTTTAAATGCTGCTTTTTGTCTCTATGTTGCCATTGTTACTGATACCGGATCCTTTCGCTACGAATGTACCAGTCCCAGGACACTCAGGATTGCAGCGGATCTTGTAGAAAAAGGTGTCAGTCCCGATGAAGTTGCTGAAAGAGTGTATGATAATTATACCCTGGCCAGACTGCGATTGATGGAAATGGTACTTGCAACACTTGAAGTTCATGCTCAGGGGAAAATTGGGTTAATTCGTGTGGATGCGGATATGCTTGAACAAAGTGGAGCAACGAGTGATGATATAGAAGGATTTATCAACTATCCAAGATCTCTTGTTTCTGTCCAGGTAGCGGCCTTTTTCAAGGAAACAAAAAAGGGCCTGGTGTCTGTGAGCCTAAGGGCAAAAGGTAAGATTGATGTTTCAAGCATTGCTGCAGGTTTTGGTGGCGGTGGTCATAAAAATGCTGCGGGATTTCGTTTTTCGGATAAACCCATTGAAGCTGTTCAGGAAGAAGTTCTTGAAGCCTTGAATAAGGCTTTTGTCTAAGTATGGTTATAGTTTGAAATTTGAAATGGATCCCGAGTTTGAGGCCGGAGTCTTTCTGGTTGATAAGCCTGAAGGGGCTAGTTCCTTCTATATGGTGCGGAAAGTACGAAAGGCATTAGGCATGAAAAAGGTTGGTCATGCCGGAACACTTGATCCCTTTGCCACAGGTTTACTTGTCATTTGTGCCGGGCGACCGGCGACAAAAATGATCAGTAAAATAATGGAAGGGGAAAAAGAGTATTTTGCTACTCTGCGCCTTGGTATGGAAACAACAACCCAGGATCCTGAAGGCGAGGTGACAGCAACAACCTCTGTGGGTACGCTTTCTGAAACAGTGGTTGAAGAATGTTTGCAAAAATTTCGTGGTGAGTTACAGCAGGTTCCACCTATATACTCTGCCTTGAAACATAAAGGAAAACCTCTCTATCATTATGCCCGGAAAGGGATTGCCATAGAAAAGCCTCCGCGCAGTGTGACAATTCATAGTCTTGAAAGAGTTGATGAAGGAGAACAACTTACTGATTCTTCACCATATCTTACTATCAGGGTTGTTTGTAGTAAAGGTACGTATATTCGTACACTTGGTGCTGATATCGGTAAGGCTCTTGGTTGTGGAGCTTATTTGACGGCCTTACGCCGCGAACGAAGTGGCTGCTTTCATGTCCGTGACAGTGTTGACGGAAAAAAATTACAGGAAGAAGATGCACGGCAAAGGCTTCTTGAAAAAGTCTTATCTGTTACTGATGTATGTAATCTGTTGCAATAATTCTGTGACATGGTACATGGTGTATAAAAATATACGTTTTAAGTTGTCCCCGCCACCGGGACGCGTTTATTAATATAGATATAAAATTGATAAAAAATAGTAAAGACTCTAAATCTAAGAGTTTTTCATATACAGACCACAGGAGGTTTGTCTTGGCACAGTCAGCAGTTAAAAAAAATGAAATTATAGAGAAGTTTAAACTTCATTCTAATGATACCGGATCTTCCGAGGTGCAGATTGCACTCATCACTGATAGAATTCAGTACCTGACCGATCATTTCAAGACTCACAAAAAAGATCATCACTCTCGTCAGGGGCTGTTGAAACTGGTTGGTCAGAGAAGAAGCCTGCTTGATTATCTGAAGAAAAAAGATGTGAATAAATATCGTGACCTGATTCAGGCACTTGGTATTAGAAAATAGTTTTTCCCTAAAAGATGCATTTCGTATCTTTTTTTATTTACTGTAAATATGGCGCCTAACCTGGTGCCGATTGATCATTCAGGTGTATTATTGCTGCAATGCTGCAATAATACACCTGTTTTTTTTGATCAATCAACCATGCTGCAATAGGGCAGCTGGAGAAAAAAGTTATGTTTAAAAAAGTTGAAGTTGAAATAGGCGGCAAAACCATTTCCGTGGAAACCGGAAAAGTGGCCAAACAGGCTGATGGCTCAGTTATTATGCAGTATGGTGGCACTGTGGTACTCGTCACTGCTGTAGCCGGAAAAGAAAATAAACCAGAGCTCGGGTTTCTTCCACTCACCATTGAGTATCAGGAAAGAATGGCAGCTGTTGGTCGTATTCCCGGCAACTATTTCCGTCGCGAAATTGGTCGTCCCAGTGATCAGGAAGTTCTTACCTGTCGTATTATTGATCGCCCTCTGCGTCCATTGTTTGCTGATGGCTATTTTTCAGAGACTCAGATCATCGCTACCGTCCTTTCAGCTGATCAGCAGAATGACCCTGATGTCCTTGCATTAAACGGTGCATCCTGTGCACTCAGCATTTCTGATATTCCATTTAAAGGTCCTATTGCCGGCGCTCGTGTTGGCTATGTTGATGGTGAGTATGTTTTAAATCCTACCAAGGATGAACTTGAAAACTCCCGCATGGATATTATTGTTGCCTGTACCAGTGAAGCTGTCACCATGGTTGAAGGGCGGGTTGATACCATGAGTGAGGAAGAAGTGCTTAATGCAATCTTTTTTGTTTTTGATCATGTTCAGCCTCTTATTGATATGCAGATTGATCTGCAAGGCTCAAATGGTAAACAAAAACGTGTTGTAGAGCCCATTCCTGTAAATGAAGAGCTGCTGGCCAAAGTCCAGGAAATTGCAGCTGAAGGAATGGCTAAAGTAACTTCCACCGCTGACAAGATGGAACGTGGTCGGGTATACGATGAACTGAAAAAGAGCGTTATCGCAGATCTTGATCCTGATGGAGAGAACTCCAAAGAGATTGGTAATCTGCTCTCAGGATACAAAAAGAAAACCATGCGTGCTAAGATTGTTGATGAGGCGGTTCGACTCGATGGTCGTTCCTTTGATCAGGTGCGCCCCATCAGCAGTGAGGTGACCTATCTTCCTCAGACCCATGGCTCATCACTGTTTACTCGTGGAGAGACCCAGGCAATGGTAACCGCAACACTTGGCAGTCAGCGCGATGCTCAACGTGTTGAGACCTTGCAGGGTGAAAATAATCGTCGTTTCATGGTTCATTACAACTTCCCTCCATACTGTGTTGGAGAGGCCCGTTTCCTTCGTGGACCTTCACGTCGTGACGTAGGCCATGGAATGCTTGCTCTTCGTGGCTTATCAGCAGTACTTCCAAGTGAAGAGGATTTTCCATATTCTATTCGTGTGGTTTCCGATATCATGGAATCAAACGGATCTTCTTCCATGGCAACCGTCTGTGGTGGAAGTATGGCTATGATGGATGCCGGTGTGCCTCTCAAGGCTCCTGTCTCCGGTATTGCCATGGGACTTATCAAGGACGGTGACAAGGTAGTTATCCTTTCTGATATTCTTGGTGATGAGGATCATCTGGGTGACATGGATTTTAAAGTCGTTGGAACTGAAGATGGTATTACTTCATTGCAGATGGACATTAAGATTGATGGTGTTGACCGTGATATTATGGGACGCGCCCTTGAACAGGCCAAAGAGGGACGTATTCATATCCTTGGCGAGATGGCTAAAGGGATTGAGGCTTCAAGGACTGAAGTTGCTGAGCATGCTCCCAAATATTTCAGCCATAAGATCAATACTGACAAAATTCGTGATATTATTGGACCTGGTGGAAAGATTATCAAAGAGATGTCAGCCTACTATGATGCTACCATCGAGGTTGATGATTCAGGGCTTGTGAAGATGTTTACCAAAGACGGTAGTAAAGCTGATGCTCTTTTGCAGAAAATCAAAGAGATGACTGCCACTGCTGAAGTCGGAAAAGTTTATAAAGGTATTGTTAAAACCATTAAGGATTTTGGCGCATTTGTTGAGATTCTTCCTGGTACTGATGGTCTTGTTCATATCTCAGAGCTTGCCAATGAACGGGTTGCCAAGGTGACCGATGTGCTTAAAGAAGGGCAAGAGCTTGAGGTGAAAGTTCTTG
>JAOZQU010000240.1 GCA_029932055.1 Desulfocapsa sp. | reverse complement strand
ACTAGTACGTTCCCAGGTACTTTTTGGCACGGATTTTTACATGGTTGAGATGGAAGAATTTTTAGAGAAACAACTCTCCATCTCCCTGCGGGCAATCATTGGTGAAAAGTTTTTCAAAGAGATTGCTGAAACGAATCCGAAACGGTACTTGTATGGAGAAAAGAAGCAGTAAATGCAGACAGCGTTTAATATCCCACTCATCCCACATCTTAAAGTTATGATTATGACCCAAAAGAAGTGCATCCATCCAGCCTGTTAACGTTTCTTGTAAAGATTGATGATTGATCTCTTTGCCTCCGACTATGGAACATAAATCTTGATAATTCAGAAGTTAATTCATAGTTATCAGTCCGGCTTTTTCCTCCAGACAGATTCCCTCTCCTATAAGATCATGCATAGACGGCATACAGGGATCACCTATATAATGTTTCTCATCTTTTTGTTCCTGTGCAAAAACAATCCCTTCACCCATCAATTCTTCGGGGCCGGGTATTGAATTGTCATACTTGTAGATTGTCGATTTTGACTTAGTTGGGGGAGCCAGAGTCATGCCCTCAGCCATATCCTCTTCAAGATTCAAATCATACGATGCTGCCATTGCCTGACAATTTGCCATAACAAAGATTGAAAATGCTGCCATTATCACTGTGGTTTTCCTTCTCATTGTCTTCTCCCGGATAAAAGTAATATGCAGTGTCCAGCCGGACACCTATAAGCCTGCCTTATTATTAATTTTTCTTTTTTAATGCGTTTTCCATTGGCTTCCATGACCCATTTGGGCTAAATTTGAAAAAATCTAAAATTTGGAGAAGATACGCATGGTTCAGAAAGAATCTTTACCTCGTCAGAATAATAATTGGGATCTCCCCACCCAATTCAACGAGGTTATTTCCAACGGAGGAAAAAAAGAAGAGAATCTGCATCAATTGATAAGCATGATCTACTCCACGGCTGTTGACCCCCAATATTGGCCTGGCCTGCTTGAGCAGATTTATACCCTCACATCATTCTTCGACACAGAGCAGGGAGAACAGGATGAAAACGTAGAGCAACTAGGCAGCTTTTCTGATCAATCACTACTGCATATCTTAAGCCCTCATCTTGACCAGGCCCTGAAGCTAAGTGCGCACACCGATGACCTCACTCGCCTGAAAGAAAGCTCAATGGGGATTCTTGACTGCCTTCCTGTTGCCATCATGCTGGTCAATGACCAATGCATGTTGCGCATGGCCAATCAACAGGCCTGGAAACTTCTGGATAACGGCAACCTTCTGCATCTTTCCGGAAAATATCTACACGCCTTTTCAGGCCCATACACCCTGAAACTCCACAGTCTTATCGAGACATTTCTTGCAGTGCAGCAAAAGGAAGAAGATGATAATGCATCCAGAATACTACAGTTGCGCGACAGAGACAGCAGTATGCCTGCATCTGTGCTTATCACTGCAGCAGGACCTTTTGTTGCTGGTAAAGGCCTGGCAGCCGTTCTGGTAGCAAGCCCGGAACTCATCGAACAACCTTCCAGTAATAACTTGCGCACTGTGTATGGGCTCACTAAAGCTGAGGCATGCCTTACTGCATCACTTGTCCAAGGTAAAACACTCAGTGACCATGCCAAAGAAGCAGGCGTCAGCCGTCACACCGTGCGTAATCAGCTCAAATCTGTTTTTGATAAAACAGGCGTTAGTCGGCAGGCAGAGCTAGTTCGTCTCGTACTTACCGGCCCAACTATGATCAATAGCAATCGCAAGGCATGCGAAGTCCAAAAATCCTTTGCCGCAAAAAATATACATGAGGTTTGCAAAGAACAAGTCATCCAGCTGCGCGACGGAAGAAAAATGGCCCTTGGGTGTTATGGGGATTTCAGCCAAAAGCCTGTTTTTTACATGCATGGCATTGATGGCTCACGCCTGCAAATGGCCTTTGATCCCTGGGAATTGAAGCGACTGGGGCTCCATTATGTCATACCGGAACGGCCAGGATTTGGTATTTCCGACCCTTTACCTGGAAGAACACTGCTGGACTGGGCATCAGATATGGAAGATGCTATGGATTTCTATGGTGAAAAACGCTACCATGTGGCCGGTAGCAATGCTGGAGGAGTATTTGCCCTTGTCCTTGGTCATTTGCTGCCGGAACGGCTGGAAAAAATTACCCTCATCAACTGTGCCGGGCCTCCTGAGACCCTGTCCTTTTCCAGCAATTACTCTCCTTTCTGGCGGATGACCATGGGGATTGGTCGTAGATTCCCTGCCATGTTTGGACCGTTTACAAAAATATTACTTCGGGGAATCCTACGTAATCCAAGGGCATATCTGGATCGATCGAGCAAAGCCGGATCTGCCAGTGAAAGACGCATCAATGCGACGCGACCAGGCGACAACAGCAAGTTGTCAAAACTCATCCGCTCGGACACAACCTTAAAGGATTTTTTCCTCAGTTCTTTACGTGAAGCCACCAGGCAGGGAGTGGAGCATTTGGCCCATGAGGCATCTCTTCTGGTCAACGATTGGGGATTTATCCTTGATCAGATTCATACACCTGTCACCCTCTGGCATGGTTGTGAAAACACCATGATTCCGGTACAAACAGGTCAATACCTAGCAGACCAGCTCCCTAACGTAAAAACACATTTTCTTGAAGGGGAAGGAAACTATCTGATTTTGAATTATGCTGAGAAGATTTTGTCAGTAGGATAGAAAAGCGGCTGAAGTCACCTCTTCTGCAATTCCATCCTCTCTCTTGCAAAGAGGCCTGGAAAACAGTAAACAAATAGAGGAGCGAATCCTTCGAGCCGGGCAATTTAGTGAAATCAGTCACCAATACCTTGTTTTTCTTGATAATTCAGGCCCCCTTGCATAAAGCAGGTAATAATTTTCTCAAACTCATGACATTTTCAACATGCTGTTAACCTTTCTTGGAACAGGAGATGCTGCCGGAATTCCCGTCTACGGCTGTACCTGCCCCATCTGTACCAGGGCGAAGATTGAAAGACGTTTCCGCCGTCTGCCTTGCTCTGCTCTTCTTGAGATTGATGATGAGCATATTCTGATTGATGCAGGAAGAATGGATATTGCTGATCGCTTTCCGGTCGGAAGTTTGAGTCGAATATTTCTCACCCATTACCATATGGATCATGTGCAGGGGTTGTTCCATCTCCGCTGGGGCTGTAACACAAGCATTCCGGTGCATGGTCCCGATAATGCAAATGGCTGTGACGACCTGTTCAAACACCCGGGTATTCTTGATTTTTCACAGGTCATGAAACCTTTTGAAAAACAATTCTTCGGGGATATTCATGTCACCCCTGTTCCTCTCAATCATTCAAAAATGACTTACGGGTATTGTTTTTCCATTCAGAATTCCAGGCTGGCCTATCTCTGTGATACATCAGGGTTGCCTGCAGCCACCCTCTCTTTTTTACAAAACTGGCAGCCGGATCATATCGTCCTGGATTGCACATATCCGCCACAAGACAGCCCTCCACGCAATCATAACGATTACACCATGGTTTTGAACCTGGCTGACAAATTTAAATCGAGCAACTTCTGGCTGACTCATATAAGCCATAAACTCGATCTTTGGTTTAAAGAACAGCTGAAATCACTACCGCATAACGTACAAATTGCCAGAGATGATATGGAAATTTCCTTTAGCAGGAATTAGATTTCCATAATGAAAACCTCTAGATCAGGCATCATTTATCCCATCCTGTTTTTTATCCTCCTGCTTGCCCAGGTGTGTGCACAGGCAGCAACCATCGAATACCTTCTCAGTATTGGTGTTGAGCAGATCAACATCACCGGAACGTCTGTCAAGGCCATGACCATTAACGGCTCTATTCCCGGGCCGACATTGCGTTTTACCGAGGGTGACATTGCCCGTATTCACGTACGGAATACCATGAATGTGGAAACCTCTATCCACTGGCATGGTCTTCTTGTCCCGCCTGACATGGACGGCGTTCCCAATATCACCTTTTCGCCGATTAAATCCGGTGAGGTCTTTATTTGTGAATTCCCCATTCGTCAGCACGGAACGTACTGGTATCACTCACATACAGAACTGCAAGAGCAGAGAGAATTATATGGCTCCATCGTTATTGAGCCGCAGATGGTAACTCGACAGGTTGATCGGGATCATGTTGTGCTTCTCTCCGATTGGACAGATGAAAATCCCCAGCAGGTGCTTCGTACCCTTAAACGAGGCAGTGAATGGTATGCTCTGGAAAAGGGAAGTGCTCAGAGCATCTTTGGTGCTGCCCGCCTGGGCATGCTTGGTGACTATTTCAAGCGAGAGCTGCAGCGTATGCCACCCATGGATATCGCCGATGTCGCCTATGATTGTTTTCTTGCCAACGGCCAAGCGGAAACAACCCTCTCCGCCTTTGCAGGGGAAACTGTACGGCTGCGTATTATCAACGGTTCGGCCACCACTTATTTCTATCTTGAATTTGCCGGTGGCCCTATGACCATTATTGCCGTGGATGGACAGAACGTGGAGCCGCTTGAAGAAAAGCGTTTTTTCATCACTGTTGCCGAAACCTATGATGTACTGGTGCAAATGCCTGAGTCAGGATCTCATGAACTGCGGGCAACCGCCCATGACGGCTCATCGTTTTCCTCGGTCTGGCTCGGTTCCGGCCATCGCACCTCCGCCCCTGACATTCCAAAACCAAACCTCTACCATTTCATGGGTGGGCTTAAGCTGGGGCAGGTTTTCGCCCTCACTCCTGCATGCACCATGGGAATGGAGGACAAAAAAGTTGATGCAGGTCATTTTGATACACCGGGCATGATGGGAATGGATCACATGGATATGACTGGTATGCACTCGATGCGGGGAATGGAACACAAAACAGAGCAATCATCCATGAGTGGCATGGACCATGGCGGCCATGCCATGAAGTCTTCTCCCGGCATTTCCTTTGCTGGTAAAAAATATGGGGATGATTTCGGTTTTATGGCAGCCGATGTCGTTGCTTCACCTAGTCTTACCATGTCCACCACCATAGAGTTTGATGCAAACGAGGTTGGCGACTGGTTTTTTCACTGCCGTCTGCTCTATCACATGAAAAGCGGTATGGCACGGGGCGTCCATTAG
>JAOZQU010000239.1 GCA_029932055.1 Desulfocapsa sp. | reverse complement strand
TTACTTGAAAGCATTCGGGCGATTGTTGTTGTTGTTATCTTCTTTTATCTTTGGTGGGTTGGCCGCAAGGAGAACATTGACAAACAGCAAGGATGGCTTTTTATCATGTCCGGTTTTGCTCTGATTCTATTCGGTATGCTTATTGATATCACCGACAATTTCCCCAACCTCGATAAGTACGTTGTCATTGGGGACACTGAGATTCAGGCATTCCTGGAAAAAGTGGTCGGCTACCTGGTTGGATTCTTGTTATTAAGCATTGGCTTCTGGAAATGGATGCCTACAGTAATTGCCCTCAAAAAAACAAAATTAGAATTACAAGAATCCCATAACAAACTTGAAGAAAGGGTGAAGAAGCGTACACAAGACTTGCAACGTGAACGTGATATGTTCATGCAGGGGCCGGTCATGACATTTACCTGGAAAAATGTTGAAAACTGGCCAGTAGAACATGTATCTGCGAATGTTGCTGAAATTCTAGGTTATTCTGATAAAGAATTTTTAGACGGTACCATATTATTTGCTTCACTTATCCCCCCAGATGAGCTGCAGAGAGTTGCAGATGAAGTGACAACTGCCTCCCAAGATAAAGAGAGATCATTCACCCACAAGCCATACCGCTTAATTTCTCGTAGTGGAAAAACTGTATGGGTGCTGGATCAGACAACCATTATCCGCAACGATGATAACGAAATCAGCCATTATCAGGGCTATCTGGTAGACATCACCGATACCATACTCATCTCGGAACAATTGCGGGAGAGTCAGGAGCGCCTGACCGTTACTCTACGATCCATTGGTGATGGTGTTATAACAACAGATACCCAAGGAAGGATTACCTTTCTAAACAAGATGGCGGAACAATTGACTGGATGGGGTAATGAGGAAGCGAATGGAAAACCATCGACAGAAGTCTTTAACATAATCAATGAAAAGACAGGGCAAAAATGTGCTAATCCTATCTCTCGTGTCCTGCAAATAGGAAGAATTGTTGGCCTTGCCAACCATACTGCCCTCATTAGCAAAGATGAAAGCAGAAGAAGTATCGCTGATAGTGGGGCACCCATCCGGAACTGGGAAAGCAAAATTATAGGGGTTGTCCTCGTGTTCCGTGATATTACCCATGAGAAAAAAATGGAGGAAGAGCTGATCAAGGTCAAAAAGCTTGAGTCAGTTGGAATCCTTGCCGGCGGCATTGCCCATGATTTCAACAATATTCTCTCTGCCATTCAGGGCAACATTGAGCTGGCAGCTTACCGTGTTAATAAAGATGCCAAAGCACTTTCTCTTCTTTCTGATGCCCAAAAAGCGACCAAAAGGGCAACAAAGCTCACTCAGCAGCTGTTAACCTTTTCCAAAGGCGGCGATCCGGTCAAGGAAACAACTTCCCTAACCGGGCTTATCCGGGATTCTGCCGATTTTGTGCTTCATGGCTCTCACGTTTCCTGTGATTACACTTTTCCGGATGACCTTTGGGCGGTCAATGTGGATAGTGGTCAGATTGGTCAGGTTGTTCAAAATATTATCATCAATGCCAAGCATGCCATGCCGGAAGGCGGAAGAATAAATATTCGCTGCGATAATGTTGAAGATGTGCCATCTGAGTCATTCTTGAGTATGCATGAAGGAAATTTTGTCCGTATTGTTATTCAAGATACAGGCATTGGCATTCCACAGGAAATTATAGACAAAATCTTTGACCCATACTTCACTACGAAACAGGATGGCAGCGGGCTTGGGCTGGCAATCTGTCATTCGATCATCAACAAACATGATGGAAGTATCACGGTTCAATCCAGCCCCGGCAAGGGAACAACTTTTACCATATATTTGCCTGCCGTACATTCCGCAGACATCACTGTTGTAAAACAACAGAAATCAGGATCTGCTGTGAAAGCAGCAAGGATTATGGTGATGGATGATGAAGAGATGATCCGGAATTTGGCCCAGGCGCAACTCTCCACCCTCGGTCACAAAGTAGTTCTGGTGGTGGATGGTGAGCAGGCAATAAACAGGTATCAGAAATTACAGGATAGCGGCACACCTGTTGATCTCGTGATTATGGACTTGACCGTTCCCGGTGGCATGGGGGGGCAGGAAGCGACCCGGAAACTTCTTCAGCTTGATCCTGAAGCTAAAATCATTGTCGCAAGCGGCTACTCAAACGATCCGGTGATGGCCAGTTACCAAGAATATGGATTCTGTGCTGCCATAGCGAAACCATTTGACCTGACTGAATTACGACAGGTCATTGAATCTGCTTTGAGTTGAATTTTCAAAGAGTTGAGGTTGGCATACTGATAAAAGAATAGGGGGACGTACCCACTTGTCGACTGTTTGGCTATGAAAACAGCCAATGGACATCTCTCTGTAGTTCCCTTATTCTTCAAATTTGAGGTGTCTACTTATTCTGCTGCGGCAAAAATGGCAGTTGGAACGGTTTCTTTAAATGAGTTCATACAGTCCAGCTGTATACAAGTATCTATTCCATTTCAATTTGAAAGTACTGTTTGACATCTATTGGCAACTTTAAATTTGACTGTGATTGATTCAAAATATTCGGAGGATGTACTGATTGAAATTGATATTCCTGAAAGTATATTGGATAGTTTCCAGAAAAAGGTTAATGATATTACCAAAGGTGTCGTAAGATTTTAGCATCATTGTCGTCCTGATGTCATGTTTATGATTTCACACCACAAGAGAAAACGCTCATACTTTCAAGCGTAACATGCCGAATTATCCAAGAAATATACTAAAACTACAGGGAGTAAAAATGAGCGAACCTCAGATTATAAAATCATTTCAGGAAACTGCTGTCGCTTTTTCTGATAATCCCTGGATTCAGGCTGGGGTGGTTGCCTGCCTGACTGTTGTTGTTGGATCGTTACTCGCTTACCTTGTTTTTTCGTTCTTGCGGGCGGTCGCCAAGCGCACAGGCTGGGAAATTGATGATCATCTGGTTCTGATTCTCCGTTTTCCTGTGTGGTACACTGTGCTCCTGGCAGGACTGTTGACTGCTGTTTTCCTGATGCCGTTGTCGCAGTTGACAACAACCTTCTGGATCAACATCCTCTGGACCATCAATGTTCTAGTATGGACATTTGCCGCTATCAAAGCTCTGCGTGTAATTCTTAAACGACTTTCCAATGAAGAAAACAGCTTTAAACTGATTCAACCTGGTACCCTGCCGCTCTTTTATAACTCAGTCTTTGTTATTGTTGTTGTCACTGGAATCTACAGCCTTTCCAGGATCTGGGCTCTTGATGTCACTACCTGGCTGGCCTCGGCCGGCGTTGTCGGTATTGCGGTGGGGTTTGCTGCGAAAGATACTCTGGCCAACCTCTTTGCCGGAATCTTCATTCTAGCCGATGCTCCGTATAAAATCGGTGATTATATTGTTCTCGATAACGGAGATCGTGGACTAGTTCGGCATATCGGGCTACGCAGCACCAAACTGTTGACCCGTGATGATGTGGAAATTACCATTCCTAATTCCATCATAAGCAATTCAAGGATCATTAATCAGTCAGGTGGGCCGGTTAAGCGTTTTCGTCTGCGTATTCAATTCAGTGTTGCCTATGGGACAAATATTGATCAGGTACGGACTCTTACCATTGCCATTGCCTCAGCGGAAAAACTTATCCTCAAACATCCATTACCACGCCTGCGCTTTCGTCGTTTTGAAGCCTCTGGCATTGCCTTTGAACTCCTCTGCTGGGTCAAGTTGCCCGCATTACGCGGCAGAGCTACTGATCGTCTCAACGAGGCGGTTTATAAGGCTTTCCTGGAAGAGGGGATCGAGATCCCCAACAGCAAACAGGATCTTTACATCAAGGAGATGCCGCCGTCCAGCCCGAAACGAAGTCAACATATCTCTTATTGATGTCAAGGAACAAGATAACAAAAATTGATGCTCTTTATGAATAAAAGTGTAATGAAGACGATCCTCCCAAGCGCAAATGAACAATACCTTGCTGAAGCAGTTGCTCAATTAAGATCGGCATCAAACCCAGTCGCATTAACTGGAGCAGGTGTGTCTGTAGGAAGTGGCATCCCCGATTTTCGCAGTGTAGATGGTCTTTGGACAGTTTATTCACCGGATGAATATGCTACTCTTGAAATTTTCATGCATAACCCCATAAAGGCCTGGGAACTATATCGTGCTATGGGAAAGATCATACTCGGCAAGAAACCCAATCCGGCACACAATACCCTTGCTACCCTGGAAAATGCAGGCTTCTTAAACGGTATCGTTACTCAAAATGTCGACAATCTTCATCAACACGCCGGTAACAAAAATGTACATGAAATTCATGGAGATCATCAGCACCTTCAATGCGTACGGTGTGGAACTCTGATACCGGTAACAGAAGAACATTATCAGTCAGAAGACATCCCTCAATGTGGAAATTGCGGGTTTCCATTGAAACCTAATGTTGTTTTGTTTGGTGAGGCTGTGAGAAGTATGGATGGTATTCATAATTTGATTACTGAGTGTGATCTGTTGCTGGTCATTGGAACATCTGCACAGGTGTATCCAGCTGCCGAGTTACCGTTAATAGCAAAACAGAATGGTGCTCTGATTTATGAGTTCAACAAAGAATGTACAGTTTTGAGTTCAGGGGATTCAGGAAATTGTAAACAGACTGATTATTTCTTTCAAGGTGATGTTACTGTGAGTCTGCCAATGTTTGTTCACAAGGTACTTGGTTGACAGTTCAGTAACTTTTCAGAATCACTTTCTGTGAAATAAGTGATTCTATAATTTCTTACCGATTGATCCAATAATCGAGTTGTCACACTCTACTATTGTATTGCTAGAAAATGGCGGACACGCCGGTGTTCCATCTGTTTATCGAACATTGTTAGAAATCTATGTAGAGCTAAGAAATTTATCTCACTGCAAAACATACGGTTATTGTATGGATACGGCCTATTTTAAGTATCGGCTGACTTTTTTTAAAAACGTAAAGAAAGGCAACCCTTATTTTGTCGGCATGGCTGATGGATTAGACCTAGAGGTTGAAATTCCTAAGTGTAAAGAAAAAATTAAAGAACTAGAAGATAGGGGTTATAGACAACTTAGTGTGTGGAATCGTTTTGACCATGCA
>JAOZQU010000046.1:4906-18308 GCA_029932055.1 Desulfocapsa sp. | reverse complement strand
GGACGTAAAACAAATTTGATACTTTATTTGGTCTATATATTGGGGCCACCCTCCCTTTTTTTCTCTCTCTTCAATATGTTTAAACAATGTTGACACACTATTTAAGAAGGATTACATTGAAGTGTAGATAAAGTTCAAATACCCGTCTGGGAGGCATGATATGCAAATGGTAATTAAAAAATGGGGTAATAGTTTAGCAACAAGGATTCCACACGCTGTTGTAAAATCCATCGACCTACACCTTGACCAAGAGGTTGATATTGAGGCCGTCGACGGTAGAATTATTATTACACCTATTAAGAAAAGAAAAGAATATAAGCTTAAAGATCTTTTGGATCAGTGCAAGCCTGAAGCAATCAATCTCACCGAAGAAGATCAAGAATGGCTTAATGCTGTGCCCGTTGGCAAGGAAGCTTGGTGATGGTCAAGAAAAAGTATGTTCCTAAACGTGGCGATATTGTTTGGACTAATTTTGATCCTGCATCAGGCCATGAACAAATGGGTAAAAGGCCAGCCCTTGTTCTTTCGCCGACCCCTTTTAATAAAAAAATAAAATTAGCGATGGTCGCGCCGATCACAAGCAGAGTTCGGGGGCATGGCTTTGAGGTCGCTCTTAATGGCAAGAAAGTTAAGGGCGTAGTGCTATGTCAACAAGTAAAAATGATCGATTATTCAGCAAGAGGTATTCAGTTTGCCGAAAAAGCAATGAGTGCCGTAACGAGTGACGCATTAGCAAAAGTTAGAGCAATTGTTAGCGATTAAAAAAAGTATGCCTAAACAATTTTGAGTCAATTTCTCTCGAATAATATACGTAACAAATTTTCCACCAGCCAAAGTCAACATATCTTCTATGTGTAAAGTCAATCCAGTTAGGGGGGGCACGCTTCCAATGCAAAAAGAGTAATCAATTAAGCACCAGTAGCTGCCAACATACTACCAATCAGCTTGATATGAGACATCTCTTCTTTAATAATATCTTCCAAACGGTTCTTTCCAAGATTTTCGGGTACCATATCTTTTAAACCCATGAAAAACACAATGGCATCTTTTTCCGCAACCAGTGCTGCTTTAAGGATTTCTTTCATGGACGTGGTATCAATCTCTTTTTTGAAAAAAACTCTGGTGTCAACAAGTGCTTTAAGATAGGCCAGTGTTTCTTCTTCGGGATCAAAGGTATTACTTTCCTTGTCACCAGCTGTTAAAGCTGCCCGCATTCCCGCAAATATTTTTTCGTGCTCGTCTTCCATGGCGGCAAGACCCAGCAGTACTTTTTTGTTCTCTTCATCTGTAATGCTTGCCGCGGAGGCACGATAAAAATCTGCGCCGTTTTTCTCCAACTGCTCGGCCATTTCAAAAACTTCATCTGCACTAAAATCAAAGCTCATGGTATTGTCTCTTATATCTAAAATTCTTTAGGAGTATTATTAACTTCTGCCAGGGTAAAAACAGGCCCGTCTTTACAGACCAGCTGCTCACCAATGCCGCATCTTCCGCACATTCCTATTCCGC
Organism: Desulfocapsa sp.; assembly: GCA_029932055.1. Taxonomy (GTDB): domain Bacteria; phylum Desulfobacterota; class Desulfobulbia; order Desulfobulbales; family Desulfocapsaceae; genus Desulfocapsa. The sequence continues at coordinate 16,799 of JAOZQU010000046.1, read as the reverse complement.
ATTTCATCCGATTTTCAAGGGATAGAATGATGTGGTCATGATCATAGCCCAGCTTTTCAAGAACTGGCAGTGTGAATTTGATCATGATCGGTGGGCCGCACACAATAGCGTAGGTGTCTCCTTCACTTTTCGGCGCTTTTTCCTCGGCAACGGGTGGGACAAAGCCCACATTGTATTTCCAGTCCGGATCATCAGTGCCGTCCACAGTGATATGCATGTTGATGTCATCCCGTGCTTCCCACGCTTTCAGTTCATCAAGGTAGAGAAGCATTCCTGGAGATCTCGAGCCATAGACAACGTCGATTGCCCCATACTTATCACGGTTGTCCGGATGGAGAAGATAAACCACTGAAGAGCGCAAAGTGGTAAAGGCAAAACCACCGCCGATAAAAAGGAGGTTCTTGCCCTTCATTGTGTCCCAGGGATAGGGGTTGCCTAAGGGGCCACGGACACCCAGGATATCACCGACTTTCATGTTGTGAAGGTGAGATGTTACTTTACCTGCCCGGTTGATTGTAAAGGCAATAAAACCTTTTTCAACAGGGGATGAGGCCAGCCCGATAGGAATTTCTCCCTGGCCGGGAATGGAGATTTCGGCAAACTGGCCGGCCTGGTAGGAAAATTTTTCTTCATCTTTTGGATCAAGAAAAACAAACTTAAAGGTTTTCAGACTCCTGTCCTCGGACTCGACAATAATGTCATCTATTCGGATAGGATATGGAAGATATGGGTTAATCATTGAAGGTAGTCTCGCGTTAGCTGTTCATCTGTTTACAAACTTCACGGATGTCTATGTTTACCGGGCATGAGGTTACACATCTGCCGCAGCCCACGCACATTATGCCCATGTTATACTTGGACTGATGGTATTTTAGTTTGTGCATAAAACGCTGGCGGACACGCATGAGTTTTGTGTTTCTCGGATTATGGCCTGTGGTGTGGATGGTGAAATTTGGAAACATGCAGGAATCCCAGTTCTTCATACGCCGTCCATTTTTGTGGGCCATTTCATCCTGGATATCAAAACACCAGCAGGTGGGGCAGACATAGGTGCAGGTACCACAGTTGAGGCAGGGAAAAGAAATGGAATCCCAGTATTTTTCGTTGTAGAGATCCAATGTTTCTTTTTTATCGATATTGGCAAACTCAACAGTGGATTCAATTTTCTTTTTAGCTTCTTTACGCATGCTGTGAAGTATTTCTACAGACTCTGCATCAGCCTCCTGGTCAAAGCTAGCACTCTGTATCCAGGAGTCGCCCTTGTCCGTCACTACTTCTGCCAGATAATAGTCTCCTGCATCGACAAGCAGCACATCAAGCCCGCTGGTATCAAATGGTCCGGTACCTGTACTGGTTGAAAAATCACACGCTTCGGGATCAGTTATAGCCAGCCCGATAAAGGTACATGCCGCGTAGGCGTCACACCAGTAGGGATCCTGGTAGTCGGGGGTGTCAAAATTCATCTTCACGATCTTCATGGCAACAGCATCAAAAGGCCTGATACCAATAACTGCTCTGGGGGAGTAGCTTTTCTCAGGAACCTTCATGATATTGCAGTCAGCGGAGGCACTGTCCGTCGTGAATGTGAACATCACTTCCGATTGGGGAAATACCACCGATTTGGGAGACATGGTTGTTGTGGTGATAGAAAAATCCGGTTCCTCACCCGCAGCAAGCTCTTTAAATTTACTGACGTTATTTCCTTCTTTCACAGGGCCGATCAGGGTGTAGTCTTTTCGTGATTTCTCAAGACCAGCTGACCAGTCTTTTTTATCTATCTGTAGAATCCTCATCTATATTGCCTATTTGAAGTTATCTTCAGGGTCGCTTGGTGTAAACGTTTCAAGGGCTGGACGCATGTCGGATGTCAGTCCTGCTTCCCAGTCCCAGAGATCAAGACAGTCTTTCTCCAGCTTCTTGGTAAAGGCCCGCATATTGATTCCCATGGGGCAGGCGGAAACACAGGCTCCGCAATCTGTACATCGTCCAGCGGTGTGGAAGGCACGCAGGATATGAAAGGTCATCACATCTGGCTCGTCGTCACCTTTGCCAACCCACTGTGGCTGTGCCTCATCTACAAAACAGGTGGGGCAGTAGCAGGTTGGGCAGGCATCCCGGCAGGCATAGCAGCGGATACAGGTGGAGATCAGATTTTCAAAAAATTTCCAACGTTTGTCTATTTCCCGGGCTTCTATTTTTTCCACTTCTTTGTAGCGCTGGATATCTTCGGGAATAGCAACAGGATCGGCCACAAGTTCATCATAGAGAACCGGGTTTTTGTGAACACAAACTCTGCAGCACTGCCGCAGAAGGTCTGATTTCTGATATTTCTCTTCACGTCCCTTACCACGGACAATCACTGTTCCGTCAGCTTCCTCGACAACTTCTTCTATTTCATCCCCGAATATATTGGAGATGGTGCGCCGTTCCATCATGCCATTACATGGTACACCGATGATGACCACATCTTCCCGCTTGACCTTGCCTTCTGCAATATGATTGACGATTGATCTGCAGTCACAGCCTTTGGCAAAGACCGCTACCTTCCCTTTGATATCCGTCAGGTAATTGGCAAGGTTGATACAACAGTGGCTGGACCAGGTAAGCTTTTCAACATCTTCGGCAGATCGAACACTCATTGGAGGGCTAATCATGGGAAGGGTGCCTTCCTGATAACCGATGACCATCTCAACTGCTTCTTCCTTCAAGAGCCGGGACGCAATTTCTCGTATTTTATCAATATATGTGTGCATGTGTTACGGCTCCCTGACCATATTCTTAACAAGCCTTGTATTGGGGCCGACTTTTCTAACTGCTTCTACCACTTCGGTGACCACATCGATAAACTTGGTTGATTCAGCCGAGGATATCCAGGAAAACTGCAACCGTTCAGGTTCAATACCAATATGGGTCAGCATTCGGGTGAACAGGGTAAACTTTCTTCGTGCGTGATAATTACCTTCCAGGTAATGGCATTCACCAGGGTGTCAGCCGGAGACCCAGACGCCGTCTGCCCCTTCTCTAAGAGCAGAGAGAACAAACTTTGGGCTCATGCGACCTGCACAGGGGATACGGATAATCCGGATATTGGCCGGGTACTGCATCCTGCCAACTCCGGCAAGATCCGCTGCCCCGTAACTGCAGGAGTTACATAAAAAGGCTACTATTTTAGGTTCCCAATCTGACATATTGACTCCTTAAAACTATTCGTAGATAGCCGCAATCTGCGACAATATCTGATCATTATCAAAACCATGAAGATGTATGGCACCTGATCGGCAGGAGGCCACACACAATCCGCATCCTTTGCAAAGGGCAGGATTAATCTGTGCTCTACCGGGGAAGAATCTAGCTGATTCTTCGATAAAGGATGGTGCAGAGTATGGGCAGATCGAAACACAGCTGCCACATTCACTGCATACTTGTGGGCTGACTTCAGCAACCGTACCACTGATGGAAACACTCTTTTTGGCCAGAAGCGTGACAGCTCTTGTGGCAGCGGCTATTGCCTGGGAGACAGACTCATCAATGGGTTTTGGTCCGTGGGCAAGACCACAGAGAAAAACACCATCCGTTGAACAGTCCACAGGCCTCAGCTTTGCATGGGCCTCCATAAAAAAGCCGTCCTGGTTCAGAGTAACCTTGTACTGCTGGGCAATGGGATTCTCGGCGGGTGGGATAATGGCGGTGGCCAGCACCAGCATATCCGGGTTGATGGCCATTTTCCGACGCATGACGGTATCGGTGAATTCCACCTGCAGCTCATCCCCGTCGTAATCAACCTCAATTCCTTTCTGCGCATTATAGCGCAGGAAGCTGATTCCTTTTTCCCGTGCTTCTCTGTAGAGATCTTCACGCAGGCCATATGCGCGCATATCCCTGTAGAGGATGTAAACATCCATCTCGGGATTACGCTCTTTAAGGGTTAGTGCATTTTTTATGGAATGGGTGCAACAGACTTTTGAGCAGTAGGGGCGCTCAGGAATTCTGGAACCCACACACTGGATAAAAACAGCTGTATTTATTTCAGCAATGGCTGGATCCTCAGCAATGAGTTTCCGGTCAAGCTCAAGACCTGTCAGTACCCGATCATCTTCATCGTAGAGGTACTGGTCGGGTTTGAACTCACTGGCACCAGAGGCGATGATAGTGACACCATGTTCAAGGTCAACTTTTGAATCCGCTGTCTGAACAGTTGTTATGAAATTACCCACAAAGCCTTCGACGTGGCTGATTGCAGCCCCTGTATGAATTTCAATATTTTCATCACTCTGGACATCATTGATCAGGCGGTTCACGTTTTCAACAACGTTTTCTCCCTGCCAGGTTTCATGAATATCAAGAGCTATTCCGCCTAAGTATTCATTTCTTTCTATGATACTTGCATGATACCCCTGATCGGAGAGTGTTTTTGCCGCCTGCATTCCGGCAATACCGCCACCAATAACAAGGGCCGACTGGTGAATTGCAAGCTCAACCTCGTTCAGCGGCCCCATGAGTGCCACCTTGTCCACAGCCATCCGAATAAGGTCTTTTGCCTTTTCAGTGGCGAGATCCGGAGTATCCTTATGGACCCAGGAACATTGGTTCCTGATGTTCACCATTTCAAAGACATATTTATTCAAACCAGTGGTGGCAAGAGTTTCCTGAAAGAGTGTTTCATGGGTCTTGGGAGTACAGGCAGCCACAACCACCCTGTTCAACTTTTCTCTCTCAATGGTAGCAGCGAGATTATTCAACGCGTCCTGAGAACAGCTGAACAAACCCTGATCGGAGAAAGTAACATATGCTAAGTCCTTTACATACTCAACAACCGATGGGACATCCACGACTCCGGCGATATTTGTACCACAGCAGCAGACAAATACTCCGATGCGTGGGCGTTGGCCCCTGATATTTATCTCAGCAGGGATCTCTTTCTGTTTGGTCAGAGACCAGCGGGACTCGCTCAAAGAACTGCCGGCACTTCCGGCCGAGGCGCTGGCTTCGATGACAGAAGAGGGGATGTCTTTGGGAGCTTCGATGGCGCCACAGACATACACACCAGGTTTTGATGTTGTTACCGGGGCAAAACTTGTGGTGGAAACAAAATTATATTTATCAAGTTTAGTGTCGAGAATCCGGGCAAGTTGACCAGCCTGTTTTCCCACTTCCAGACCAACAGAAAGGACGACAATGTCAAACGCTTCTTCAGCAAGTTTGCCTGATTCGTCAACGTAACGAATAAGCTGATTTCCATCATCGGTTTCAACAATATTAGTAATCTTGGATTTTACAAAACGGACGCCGAATTCATCCCGGGCCTGATTGTAATATCGCTCAAAATCCTTACCATGGGTGCGGATATCCATATAAAAAATGGCTGCGTCAAGTTCGTCTTTTGCATGATCGACGGCCAGCATGGCCTCTTTTACAGCATAGGTGCAGCAGACACTGGAACAGTAGCCCTTAGCGCCTATATGAACATCACGTGAGCCGACACACTGGAGCCAGGCAATCTTTTTTGGTTCCTTGTTGTCGGATGGCCGAACCATGTGCCCGCCGTAGGGGCCTGATGAAGAAAGGATGCGCTCAAACTGAAGGCTGGTAATAATGTTTTTCGACTTGTTGTAGCCGTACACATCATGGGTTGCAGGATCATAGGGTTTGCAGCCGCTGGAATAAATTACCGCACCTACATTAATGGTAAGGTCTCTGGCTTTATCTTCAAAATTGATGGCATCTGCCGGGCAAACCTCTTCACATTTCCTGCACTTGCCTTTGGTCAGGTAAAAACACTGGGTATCATCAATGGCGTACTTCAGCGGTACCGCCTGGGCGTAGTCAACGTAAATGGCCTTCCGTTTGGACAGGCCACCATCGTACTCGTTAATTACTTTTTTCGGACACTTCAGACTACATGCACCACAGGCGATACATTTGTCCATGTCCACGTAGCGCGGGTGCTGTGTCAGCGAGATACTAAAATTCCCGTGTTCACCGGAAACATCCGTGACTTCCGAAAGTGTGAGTAACTCAATATTTATATGCCGGCCGACCTCGACCAGTTTAGGTGAGATGACTCACATTGCACAGTCGTTGGTGGGGAACGTTTTATCCAGTTGCGACATCAATCCGCCAATGGACGGTGATCGTTCAACCAGATAAACGTAGTAGCCGGTATCTGCAGCATCCAGTGCTGCCTGCATACCTGCAATCCCGCCACCAACAACCATTACGGCGCCGATTTTATTCTGAGTCAATTTCTGTCTCCATCTTTATAAAGGATTCAAGAGTAGTAATATCGAGCATATTCATTCCCAGTCCAAGAGATTGCTCCGGGATACCCATGGCAAGTCCCAGGAGCTGGGGATAAACGATGCTTGGGATTTCATCTGTTAGTTCACGTTCAGATACCATCATGTTCTGAACCCGATCAAACTGCATCTGGCAATAGGGGCAACCCACACACACATAGTCGGCACCGGCCCTGCTGCAGTCGACCAGCTTTTTTTCGGCCAGATCCATTGAAAGCGTATCGTTCACTCCCATTAGTGGTGCACCGCAGCACTCAAGCTGCAAAGCCCAGTCAACACTTTTGGCACCAGTTACTTTCACCAGATCGTCAAAGATTGACGGTTGTACAGGATCATCAAACTGTGTGACATCACTTGGCCGCAGGGCGTGACATCCGTAGTGCGTTGCAATGTTGAGTTCAGTAAAAGGGGTGGATATTTTTTCCTTTATCACCGAAATGCCAACGTCATGATAGAGGATTGAAAGAAAGTGCTTTATCTCTGTAGCTCCTGAGTATTTCAAACCTTCTTCAGCCAGAAACCGGTTGATCTCTTCTTGTAACTCTGGATCTTGCTGAATCTGATGAGCGGCTTTTTTCAGGCTGCCAAAACAGCACTTACACAGCACCATCATGTCCAGGCCCTCTTTTTCAGCAAGGGCAAGGTTGCGGGCAGCCATCAGGAGGAATGTTTTGTTGTCACTGGTCTGCATGGGATAGCCGCAGCACTTGAACTCCTGGTTTTCCACAAGCTTTATACCAAGTTTGTCAACGACACTCCTGGCAGCCAGTTCATATTGCTGAATCCTTGCCGGAATGTTACACCCGACAAATAATGTGTATTTCATCATTTCTTTCCTGTGCTACTTGTGATCTTCAATGGAAACGGTTTTGAGTTTGTTGAAAATATCCGTCACCTTCACTCCCTGGGGACAGTGTTCCTGACATTGGTAGCAGGTCAGGCAGTTCCACAACATTTTTGATCCAGTTGCCAGATCCTTCAAGCCAAGGGCCACGGAGCGGATTATCTGGTGTGGCAGAAGATCCAGGCTCTGTTGCGGGTCTGCATAATTGATAACCACCGGGCAGACTGTTGAGCAGTTTTCACATGAAAAGCAGTAGCTGAAAGTGTCTGTGCGCTCAGAGATACCCATGGCCTGCCTGAACTCGTTGGCTTCCTGATTGAGAACAATTGGAGCATCCAGTGTTTTGGCTGAGAGATCACAGTCTGCTGTTAACACATTTAATACATTCTCAAGAGGGAGGTCATACTTTTCCTTATCGATTCGCTGGTGGTTGAGCCCACGGAAGTAGGAAAATGGGGTCATCATCAGATCAACAGGCTGCTTTCTCTGGATCAGTTCTTCACGTGCAGAAAACCAAAGTTCCCGCAGGTTGATGCCAGCGGGACAGACCACAGTGCAGCGGTCACAGTTGGTGCAGAGGTAGATCCCCTGCTGGATACTTCTCAGTTTCTTTGCACTGATCTTCTTGTTGGCGACATATTCCTTGAGAAAGCTCATTCGCTCAGCCGGCAGGATATTGTCGTTGCCAAGATTGTCATAGGCAACAGCAACCGAACAGTGCTGGTTACAGGTATTACAATGGGTACAGGCATCGAGTTCCATCACCTGCCTGGTGGCAATGTTTGCCGGATCCGAGTTTTCATCCATCACAGCATTGCACAGCAGGCTTAAAGGCGTGGTGATCATATGGAACATCTTGCTGAACGGCAGATAGGCAAGGCCGAACAGACAGACAGAGATATGAACCCACCAGATTTTTTGATAATACTCATAGGATGAAAGCTTGGTTATCTCCATGAAAAGGCCGGAGAGGATAATAATAACAAGAATAATAATGGTATACAGATCCATGCCGCTGGTTTTTAAGCGCGGAACTTTCAGGATGTATCTTCTGTAGAGGGAGATGGAAAGACCTGCAAGAACGATGAGCCCGGCAATGATCAGCCAGGGGTTCATCATCAGATAGAATCTGTCATGGAGTGGAGTGACTATGATTTTATCAAGGGCATGAAAAATCAGCAGGAACATAAAGGCTGAAAAAATAAGCATGTGCATGATCCAGCGCAGCTTGTCCTGTTTCTTGATATGTTTCTGAAGCAGTATGTCCTGAACAAAAACTCTGCCAAGAATCGAGAGCTTTTCTTTGTTAAAGAGGCTGCTGATACCACGCACAGCGGCAGTGATTCGTCCCCATGGGGACACATCTTTTACATTGATGCCGATACTGAAACGAAACCAATTGAAGACCGTATATATCAAGCCTACCGCAAAAACTGATAGAGCCATGTAAACCATAAATTTGTAATACATAGTTAGATTTCCTGTAACCGTTCACTATACCTGCTGATTTACGATAAATCTCGATTTGTAAGCTTTTACCAGTGCCTTATATTCGTTCATTTTGGCCTGCGCAGCATAGTAGTCTTATGTAAGTGGGCCGAAATGGACGAAGATGAGGTGCTGGTGAACGCTTACGATTTCCTTATCAGTCCTGTTCTTCATCCTTTTGTGTCAAAAACTTCCAGAATCCCACCATACAGACCAGATATACTCCCATGAGAATATAGGTGTTGCTTTCCGTATGCAGCATGAAATCCTGAAGTGTGTGTATCGTGTTGTCCATTTCCTAATCTCTCTACTAGTAAATATTCGGCTAGCACCCCATCTTCGTCCGATCCGACTTGTTCACATATGAATCAATATAGTTCACAAGCCGGATCGAACGAATCTGGGACACTATCCAAAAATTTACAATTCAGTGGTTTGGGTGTTTTAGTGTTCAACCCTAACAGTTACCTCTACTATTCGTGGTGTTCTTTAAAGTCGGGATGCTCATCAAAAACAGGCATTCGTGTCACAATAAATCTGAACACCAGAATCAGACAGGTCACCATATAGACTGACAGGGCGATCTCCATCCAGCTGGGGATGTAGCGCTCAGCAAGTGGAAGGTGCCAGTTAAAGGCAATTATACTTATATTCAGGCGATTGAGGACAATGCCGATGACCGTCAATACGGCGGTAAATTTGATCAGGCCCACATCTTTATTTCTTGATCCAACAGCAAACAGAAAACAGGGCAGGGCCACAAAACCAAGAAGCTCAACCAGAAACCAGACACCGTATGGAGTGGGCAGCAGGTGCCAGTTATCTCCTGCGGTAATGCCAACGACTTTGACCATGAAGTAGCCAAACAGCACAAGTGATGCTGCTTTAGCATAGCCAAAAATCAGGGGCTGATGTTCTTCAAGGTACGCTTTTCCCATTCTGTGGTGGAGTGCCTTGTGCGACAGCGCCCCTTCAAATATCACCATGGACAGACCGGCGGCAATACTTGAGACAAAGAAAAATACTGCAAGGTATGGTGAATACCAGAGCGGGTGTAGCTTTGAGGGCGCAATGAGAAACAAGGCACCAAGGGATGACTGGTGAAGGGTGGAGAGAACAACGCCTAAAATGGTCAGCGTAAGTGTGAGCTTTACGGCAATATTTCGCGCTTTTCTAAACCCCAGCCACTCAAGAGGGATCGGAGTACATTCAAGAAAAAGAACGGTCAGATATAAAAGTACGCATAAACCCACTTCAAATAACAGAGATGTTGTTCCCTGCTGTACGACAAAAGGGTAGGCAAGAATAAGACGATCCGGTCGGCCCACATCATAGAGGAGGGATACAACCACCATGGCATATCCAAGAAAGGCCGTGAGGATGGCTGGCCTTACTGCCGAGTGGTATTTTTTCATGCCAAAGAGATAGCAGGCAGCAGAGGTTGTGTAGCCGCCGGCAGCGAGTGCAACACCGCACATCAGGTCAAAACCGATCCACATTCCCCATGGGTGGGTGTCTGTCAGGTTGGTGACAGCGCCCAACCCTTGAGTAAAACGCAGGATCGTAAGAATGGTTCCAACGAGGAGAATGATGCCGGTTACTATGGTGAGTGGTGAAAACTTTTGGTTATCATCACGCATGAAACCTAAGGCAGCATCAGTCATTCCCTGGGCCGGGCTGTTTTTTTGCTCGGACATCAGGAATCCTCCTTACTTTTTGCAGCCTTTTCTTTGGCCCGTTCCACTCTTTTCAAAATATTTTCTTTTTCTTTTTTTGCTTTGTCCATGGCTCGGGCAAGTGTTTCTGCGGCTTTGTTTTCCGTCTGCTCTACAGCAATCGCTATCGCTTTTGTTTTTTCTTCAGCTGCAACCTTATCCCTTCGCTTTGCCATTCCGTACATACCGGCAAGAAATACCGGCCACAGGGCAACAACCATGGGAATTACATGCAGGGCGCCGGAGGTAAGTGCGGGGGCTGGTGTATTGCCCAGGTCTTCCCGCATGCCGATATCTTTAAAAGGCACCCCTGAAAGATAGAGCCAGCTTGTGCCGCCCATCTCATGTTCTCCGTAAATGTGGTCAACATAACGCTCTGGATATTTTTCTATTCTTGCACGGGCAATTTTCAGGAGATCGTCCCGTTTGCCAAAAATAAGTGATTCCGTGGGACAACTTTCAACACATCCGGGGAGTAGCCCCTTTTCGAGCCGTGGTGCACACAGGGTACATTTGACAACCTCGGGAGTGTATGGATCTTCATATTCGTAGGTTGGCACTTCAAAGGGGCAGGCCACCATGCAGTATCTGCAGCCCACGCAGACAGATGCGTCATAGACAACAGCACCATTGGGCAGTTTTTGAAAGGCATTAACAAAACAGACAGATGCGCAGGCTGGTTCCAGACAGTGATTACACTGGGTTTTTAAGAAGATTGGGCTGCCGTTTTGTACGGATTTGTTGACAATTGTATACTCAGTTGCAGTGAACTTACGCTTTTTGTCCAGAACTGATTCGTCTGTATAGGGTTTTGTAGGTTTGGGAAGTTCATTGACTGTGTTACAGGCCTCTTCACAGGATCTGCAGCCCACACATCTGGTGATGTCATGGAGGACTCCATAGCTGTCAGGGTGGCCGGTGAACTCTCTAGTGGATGCTCCATGGGCAGGCTCAGCGCCAAGAGAGCCTGCAAGGCCGGCTGCTCCCATCCAGCCAAGAAATTTTCTTCGTGATATGGACATTTATTCTTTCCCCCTCTTCTGCAGTGCTGAGGATTGCGGGCTCTTTTCTTTATGACAGTCTTTGCAGCCGACCTTCTCTATCTTCATGGTGGTATGGCATTCCATACATAGGAGATGGTAGGCACCGATAATTCCGGGTTTGTGCATGTCTTTGTCATTAAATGCTTTGGTGTGACAGCTGTTACATCCGGATGGTTGTTTTGTCAGCGGCGCATTGTGATGGCATCCGCTGCAGGTGGTACCCTTTTCAGCATGGAAGTGGTTGGCCAGCTTGTTATCTCCCATATTCTCTATGATCTTGTTGACTATTTTTCTATGAGGGAACTCAACGGATTCATATTTGTTGGAGAGTTTTCCAATAACGATTTTTTCCGGTATCTCTTCCTGGGTGTATGTTGCAGGTTTTTCAGGACGACCTTCAAGGAGCAGTTTGGCTGTGTTGTCAGTCAGTTCAACACCCTTCGGGAGTGGAATGTGGCATACTTCACACGACCTGTTGCTCATCTTGGCGGTTGTTGGAGTGGACTG
>JAOZQU010000046.1:0-4806 GCA_029932055.1 Desulfocapsa sp. | reverse complement strand
TGTGGCATACTTCACACGACCTGTTGCTCATCTTGGCGGTTGTTGGAGTGGACTGGTGGCAGCCGGCACAATTTCTATTCTCTTTATATTGTTTTGCATGGCAGCCAACACAACTGTGATTCGTATCTTTTTTATGCATGGCAAGTTCAAGGCTTACCCCTTTGCCTTCATCTGAGCCGCCGAGTGTGTGACACTCACTACATCTTTTCATCTCCTGATGATGGCAGACCCGGCAGGTATTGTTGTATCCCTCATGAGCTTTATGATTAAAGGGGACAAGGCTCATTCTGGCTTTTTCGCCGCTATCCAGATCCTTTACACCAGTTTTAATCATCACCATGTCGGGCTGGTTTCTTTCCAGCCTTGGGATGGGATCAAGTTTCTTGATTGTTGCCTGGTAAGATGCGTCATGGCACTGAAAACACTTTACGGGAAGGTTAAGCGGATTTTTCTCTTGATTTCTGATATGACAGTTTATACAGGCGATGTGGGAGCTTATGCGCATGGATAAAAAGTTTTTCTGCGTTTGTTCTTTGTGGCAATAGCGGCAGCTTCCTTCTTTTCCCTTAGCGCAAAAGAGTTTTTTGGTTTTCTCGTCATATTCATGATGGCAGGTTTCGCATTTTTTTTCGTGTACCTGCACGTGACGAGCATGAAGAGACTTGTCAAAACCCATGGCCAGACTGGAGGATGTAAACTTCTTTTGTTCCCTGTGGCAGTTGTCACATTCAACAGGGCCGGTTTTTTCTCCTTTCAGCCTCATTTCTCCATGACAGGAGATACAGCCGTCATGATATATATTCATGACCTCTTCTCTGCCTGTGTTCTTTAGTCGCTTGAACTGGGGGAAAAACTGTTCTTTTTCAGTCAGATGGCAGGTTTTGCAGGATTTATTTTTTTTGGAAAGTGCGTCAGTGTGAGCGTCATGGGGGAATTCAACGGTGGCCTTTTCAAGTGGGCCATAGGATTTCATGTTGTCAATGATGATAAGGTCTGCACGTGCTTCGGGTGCAGTTCCTGCTCCATCCTGAGCTTTTGCCATGATATTGGTGCTATAAAAAACCACCATGCATAATGATATTATACCGGCCCGGCAAAGCAGGTATCCTGGCTTTTTCATATTTCAATCATCCCTTAGAGGTAAATTGTATCAACAAGTATTTTGGATCGCACAGCACTATACGCTAAGTTGTCGATATTTTCAAATATCAGTTTAAGGAAACATTAATTTAGTATTTTCAAATAAAAAAAGATGATAGGGTGGTTAAGCCAAGTAGGATCAGTGGGTTATGGTGTTTTTTGAAATAATATGTTTTGACAGCAACACGCTGAATAGTTACAAAAAATGATTAGCCGCAGTCACGCCTTATCAATTAGTCAGGGCCGTGTTTATTACAGTTATTATGGAGTAAGGTACTAAATGGATTCCAGTTTTTCCAGAAGTCTTACGTGTATATTGTCAAAGCCACCGTTGGAAAGAATGGCAACCACATCGTTTGGCTGCAGGATTGCTGATAATTTATCCAGAATGATATTTGTGTCAGGACATGATTCTGCGTGAACACCACGTTTTCTCAAATCATCAGCCAGTTGTTTAGCGGAGAACAGTTCATCTAGTGCCACATTATCAAGGGGCACAGGTTCACGAATAAAAGTAAGCTCGGAAGAATCAAAACAACTGATATAATCCTGTTGGAAAATAGCACGTCTTGAGGAGTTGGTTCGAGGCTCAAAAACAGTGATCAGCCGTTGCCCTGCATAAGCATCTTTTAAGGCTTTTAGTGTTTCTTTTACGGCAGTAGGGTGGTGGGCAAAATCGTCAATTACAGTTACTTTATTGACAATTCCACGAACCTCCTGACGTCGTTTGATGCCTCCAAATTGCATTAATCCTTGATTGATGATTTGTGGAGAAATACCTATGCGGTGCAAAACCGCAGTAACAGCAAGACTGTTTAGACAGTTATGGGTTCCAGGTAATTGCACTGCAAGATTTGCCCACTCCCGGCCACGATGTATTACTTTAAAGTGAGTCATTCCGCCCTCTGCACGGACATCATACAGCGACCAGTCCAGATCTTTGCTTTGGCCATAACCCTGGACTTCACAGGGAGCATCCTGCACAACTTCAACCACATTAGGATCATCCAGATGGGCTATGATCAAGCCGTTTTGGGGCAGAAGAGAGACAAATTTTTTAAAAGATCGTTTAATGGCGTCGAGATCAGCAAAGATATCCGCATGATCAAACTCAACAGATGTGATGATGGCAATATCCGGACGATAATGGAGAAATTTTGATTCTTTGTCAAAAAAGGCAGTGTCATACTCATCACCTTCAGAAACAAAATGTTCCCCCTTACCAAGGCGAAAATTAGCATCAAATTCACGGACAATGCCACCAATCATAAAGGTTGGATCAAGCTCTGCCCTGTTCAGGCAGGAGGCAAGGAGTGAGGCGGTTGTAGTCTTACCGTGGGTTCCAGTTACGACCAGGGATGTTCTTGATTGAATAAAAAAACGAGCAAGAGCCTGGGGGAAAGAGAGGTATGGAATTTTCGCTTCTGCTAATGCTTCAGCTTCAGGATTTTTTCTGGTAATGACATTGCCGACAATGATCAGATCAGGTCGCGGCGTAAGATTTTGTACACCATACCCGTCATGAGCCTGAATACCGATCTCTTCAAGAAAGAGGGACATGGGAGGATATACAGCTTTGTCGGATCCGGTGATTTCATAGCCGGAAGCCTTAAGCATCCCGGCAAGCGCTGCCATCCCTGTTCCACAGATCCCCATGATGTGGATGTGGCGGATATCATCAGGCGCATAATTAAGTTTAGCAGACAGCTCAGTCACGTTTTTTTCACCGTTTTTTTTACGGTGACATATATTTTTGGGAAGCTTGTTTCAAAAGTAGCAGGTGTAAGACGACCCACCTCTATGAATTTGATGGCAATCTCTTTGGACACTTTCAGAAGCACTTCGTCTGCGATTATTTTATCTTTGTTATCCATGATGTTGGTTTGTGATTGTTAAACGTCCCCGCCGGTGGAAGAAGGCCAGTTCGTCATACCGGCAGGAACGGAATTCCAGCAGAAATAACCTGTAAAGCCATCCCTGTAGAATTTTATTGAAATTCCAATTTGTTACGGCCATTTTCTTTGGCTAGGTACAGGGCCTGGTCACTCCGTTTGATGAGTTCAGAGCGTGTCACAACAGTGTTGGCAAAATCATTACTGGCAAGACCGCAACTGATAGTCACAGGAATAGATTGTGCCTCATATTGGATCTCCAGTTGTTCGATACCTCTTCGTATTCGTTGACCCAGAATTTTGCCACCGGTGAGAGCTGTTTCCGGCAAAATAACACTGAATTCTTCTCCACCGTAGCGGGCAACAATGTCGATACGACGTACCAGTTTGGTCAGCATATCAGCAACTTCTTTTAAAACAAAATCTCCGGCAGGGTGACCAAAATTGTCGTTGACCTTTTTGAATAAATCAATATCGATCAGTAGAAGAGAAATCGGGTGTTTATAGCGTTCTGAGCGTTCAAGTTCAGATTCAAGAATTTCCTGAAAATATCTGTGATTGAAGAGTCCGGTCAGGCCGTCACGGAATGCAAGTTGCCGTAGGTTTTCATTGGCCAGTTTCAATTCTATGGCCAGTTGTTCGGCACTCTGTTTTGCCAGCTTGAGTTCAAGCACAATCTGAGCATATGAGAAATTGAGACGACTCAACTCCTCGTTGGCCTCCTGCATAATGGTGGAGAATGGTTTGATGTCACCTGGATCGATCTGAAACAACTCAAGGAGTTCATGTGCTTTGTCTCCGACTATATCGATTAGTTCGTCTACCTGTTCTGCGGAAAGTTTATACGATTTTTCCAGGCTGTGATGGATCTCAATGGATAAGCTGTTGCTGTTATTACCGTGGTAGAGTGCTGAAATCTTGTCTGCCAGTTGCAAAACCATGGCAGACTCTCCATACTTTTCATCTTTCACCTGAGAATGGTGCAATCGAATAGTTTGGCAAATCGATTCAGGTAATCCCCATGTGGTAAGCAGATGGTGGCTGACATCAGTATGATCAAAGTCAAACTGCTTATGTTCAGCTTCGCAGATACTTGTGTGGTTTACTCGTCTTTCATCCTGGAGGGATCCATACGCTACCGGATCAGCAAGGTATAGAATCAGCACCCCTATATCCTGTAACAAAGCGGCAACAAAAATGTCACGATCCTGCAGCTTGACATATTCTATTAGAGTATCAGCAGCTACAGCAGCTGTAATCGCTCGTCGCCAAAAAAGGTTCAGGTTAAAATTTCCTTCAGGAACATTTTGATTGTCCTGCACAATAACAAAAGACAGAGCTATGTTTTTGAGGGCATTGGTACCGATTAATGCTGTGGCCTGGCTGAGTGATTCGACAGGGTTGGGAAATCCAAATAGAGAAGAGTTTGCAATCTTGAGGATACGTACAGTAAGGGCAGGGTCTGCCATAATGATTTTCGCCAAATCATCAAAAGAGCTTTCATCCTGGCGTACGGCTTCAAGGATTTTCAGGGCAACGGCAGGTGGTGAAGGGAGTTTGATTTTTTCATCAAGAAAATCCTGCATTGTTGTCATGTTATGTTTCCTGTTATTCTTTCTACTAGCTGTAGTGTTCTCAAAATTATTATTGTTTCAAAACTATATTATACCGTTGTAGGAATTTTTCACAAAGAAATTCTACTTAAGTCTCTATTCTCTACTTGTGACTAATTATAGGCAAGGGAACTCATTTTTATGTGAATGTATTAGTAAAA
>JAOZQU010000238.1 GCA_029932055.1 Desulfocapsa sp. | reverse complement strand
TCCGTCGGCTATAACCCCAACCACCTGCTTCAACTTCCTGCTTAATAGTTGAGCAGATACGCCGATCCTGATCCGTTAACCCTTCCATGCTCACGGCTTTACCGACCAGACTTTTAAGCGCCACTGACCGCCCTTTTGTCCACTTTCCAGTTTTACCAAGTTTTTGTAACCGTGGTTCCAGGAGGAGTGCGTGATACTCTTCAGTATAATGAAACCACCATATTAAACGTTGCTCGCCACCTGTCTTACTGCTTCCGCCAGCTGCCGATGTGGCTAAATTGATCAGCGTTTCAAGTCCTGCCTCCCATTCGGGTTTTGGTGTCACCATCCCTGTTAAAGCAACCGTACCTGTTGCTTTATGAATCTTTTCGCAATAGAGACTGTTCTTTTTTTGTTCCACATCGACAAAAGATAAAATTTCAGCAGCAAGAGCAGCCAGCCATAAATAACCATTCTTGTAACTTTTATCTCTTATCTCCTCAATTTGCTTACGCCGTGTCTTGACCTTTTTGGGAGACAGCCAGATCATGGCTAAAAATTGAATGAGCACATCATGAGGTCTTCCATCTTTTGAAATGGAGTTAACATCCACCCTGAGATTGCTGCTCTGAGAGAGAAGACCAAGCTGCTGTTCAAGTACTGTCTGCCAAGGTAGAAGTAGTTCAAGAATTGGTTCAGCATTCCGCGCCATAAGGAGAAGCAGGTCATAGGCCTGCTGCAGGTATGCACGGTTTTTGCTTTGTATTAACGCCAGAATATGGATTACTCCCAGATATCTGGGCAGGTATGTTTTACGTTTTCTGACTGTTTTTTTATGACACTCAAGGGCATGGGAGAATGCAGTAACAGCCTTCTCATTCTCCCCCTTTATAAAGGCCAACCAGCCGCCATAGGCCAACCTGTCCTCTTCCAGTGTCCAACCACGCTCTTCAATAAAATAGGCTGCCGGGTCGCAATCCCCACACCAGAGCATTGTTTGCAACAGGGAAGAATAATCTTCATTTTTCACCAGGCGCTTACGATTTTGTTCAAGAAACAGCTCGTAATAAATAGAACTGAGTGGTTTCAAATCATCGAGTGCCCAGATAAGAATGTTCTGGAGTACAAATAGGCGGGTAGATACAGACATAAAGCCAATAAGCTCACCGGCAATATCAGCTGGTAGAATACGCTGAAACGGATCTGGTTCGTGAGGACTAAAGGAAAAGGCTCTGCCGGCATCTCGAATGAGTTCGTAAAAATCATTCGCTGCCTGTCCGCTATAGCCTGATATTTGCAACTCCCGAAGTACCTGAGCCGAATTCTGGTACTCCTTCTGGTATCCAAAGCCCGCTGTCTCTATGGGCAGAATATTCTGCAGGACTTTGGCAAGCATCCTGAAGCGTTTGTTCTGCAGGCAGTCAAGTACGATATGAGAACGTAAGGAATCCGGACAACTCAGGCCGAGTTTATCTTTGACAATCAAACCTTTGGCAACCATTGGCCGAATCTGTTGAGCCAACTTGACGGCATTTATCCGTATTCTCGGTAAACCTTTAAGTTTTACTTCGGCCAGGCACAGTGACAACTCAGTCTGTCGACAATAATCTACCTGAATGGCAAGGAACTGGAGAATGAGTTGATCGACGATACCGCGCTTTTTATAGTCTTGAAAAAGCTGTGCTGATTGTTGTTTCATTTTTTACACCAATGTTTCTTAACATCCGGAATACAGATTTCTGTAAATGTTCAGGAACAATATTCTTAGAAATTCTTTCGAAGTCTACATTTATTTCGTGTTTTTTTGAAAATAATTTCGTAAAGGTACTTCAGGAGTAACTATTACAAAAAATCTTTCACACGCCCTCATGTACAATAATTCCCCAGAAGCTGTTCCACTGAAAACGCCCGTACATCTTCAGGCGTTCCTGCGTCCATGGTTTGACGAGAAATGTCTACAGAAAGGTCTGAACCTGATCCGAGAAAGAAAAACCCATCATCTCTTCTTTTACCGTCACGCTGCAGCCGGGCTGCTGGATGGCTCCCATCCGCTGCATATACTATTTAAAACCACTGCCAACATCAGACAGGGCTTTACCCTGCAGGAACATTCATGCCAATACTGCGGGCCAAAAGTTACCGGAGCCAACAAGCCCTGCCCGCATCTTGCGGCCCTCACAATACTCAGCCTCATTACGAGGGAAGGAGACGAAAGAAATATTTTTCCAATGCCCCTCCATTTCCAGAAAAATGGCTGGAGTCAAATTGGAAGCTTCTTATATAACTGGCTTAGTCGCCAGACAGGAAAAACGACTAACAGCTTACAAGATGGTATTTTTAAGCTGAAAAAAGAGAATGGGCAAGAAGGAATCAGAGTAAGACTGCCATCTTTCATGGAATCACAGTGGAGAACTTTTTTTGCTGACAAAGCAGAAACAGGAGAGGAAGAAGCTCTTCAATCCCTCCGTAAAGAGATGAAGAACCTGACTCTCACTAAAAACGAATCTGAATTATTATACAATAACTCTGAAACACGGGGCAGCAAACGTGACGCATCAATCTGGAGCTGGCTCTGTCGAGACTTTGCACTGCGGGCCAATGGTGCCCTGCCTGCTCTGCGCTATGAGGCCGACAAAAAAATGATTTCACTGGTGATGGAGAAGGATGAAACAGAGCTTGTTATCACTCCTCCCAAAAACCGGACATGGGAGCTTCTCTCATCACTACTCAATTATGGCCTGGATGTTACAATCCTTTCGCCTGCACAGGAATGTTTTCAGGCGGGTTTTCTTTCATCCGGTGCGATTCAGGTTGTCCCTTCGCTTCGCATGGATGATGGCAGCCTCACTCCGGCCAGTGAGCTTGAAGAGCAAAAAATGGGCTCCTGTTACTATCTTCCTGAGAAAGGATTCCTTCCAATAAAAAAGCAATCCGGAAAAGGAATAATCAAGCATCCGGATAACAGTGGTCAGGCGAATCTGTTTGATTTTGCCAAACGTACTCAGGAACAGTCACAGGAGTTCACCATTGATGCCAACCTGATTCCTCAGTTCCTGCAACAAAACAGTGCTGCCCTTCAGCATCCGGATAATAGTGTTGACCAGGCCATTTTGGAGATCAAAACAGTTTCTCTCCCTCGGGAACTGGTCATAAAATCATTCGAGGAAGACCGTGAATGGTGTTACCTCTCCTGCCATTACGGCATGGGCGATGCCACCATAGAGCTTGAAGATATCCTTGCTGCAGCAACAGCAAAGGAGAAATTTATTCCAGGGAAAGAATGGCTGGAATTAGCTAATTCGCCCCTTTCATGGCTTCATGACCTGCTGCCTGAACGTTTGATCCGAGGAAAAAACGGTCAAAAAAATATTCTCCGTCTGCGTCCCAGCGAGCTTATGGCACTCACAAGCCTTGTTCCCGAGGTTCGTAATGAGGTTAAGAAAAAAGATTTTCGGAAACAACTCACTGCACTGCTTGACTGTGATTCATGGAGTGACGAATCTCTGCTCCGCGAATGTCCCGAGCACCTGAGAAACTACCAGCGTAATGGTCTTGCCTGGCTCAGCAGCCTCTATCGTTTCGGCCTGGGCGGTTTACTGGCCGACGACATGGGCCTTGGAAAAACACATCAGGGGCTTGCACTCCTTGATATGGTCTGTAAACAATCTAAAAATGGTCACTCTGCCCAGCTCATCATCTGTCCGGCATCCGTACTGTACCACTGGAAGAATAAAATTGATGCCTTTTACCCGCAACTCAGCTACACCATACATTATGGGCCGGATCGAATACTGGATACCACCTCAAACCCGGGACTGCTTATCACCACCTTTGCCATAGCCAGGATTGATCAGGAGCTACTGGCTGAGATCCCCTTTGACATCATCATCCTTGATGAAATTCAAAATCTGAAAAACAAAAAAACAGCAATGCATAAGGCGGTCGCAACGCTGAACGCACGAGTAAAAATTGGTCTCACGGGCACGCCCATCGAAAATTCATTAACTGATCTCCATGCCCTTTTCTCTCTCTGTTTGCCCGGTTTTTTCGGCAGCACAAAAAACTTTGCCACCCATTTTCTCACCCCCATAGAAAAATACAAAAGCAAAAAAGTGACAAAGAAACTCCACCGTCTCATCCAGCCTTTTATCCTGCGGCGTAATAGAAAACAGGTGCTCACAGAACTTCCGGATCTCACCATTGATGACAGAACCTGTGAATTAAGTGATACCCAGGTAAAACTCTACCGTGATGCAGTGGATGAATCAATTATCCTGCTTGATGAAATGGAGGAAAAAGAATCCTCAATTAAATATGTCAATCTTCTGGCCATGCTCACCCGCTTGAAACAAATCTGTAATCATCCCTGCCTTCTTGAGGGATGTGATGACGCGGAACAATATGAATGTGGAAAATGGAATCTTTTTGTTGAGCTTCTCTCCGAATGCTTAAGCGCTGATCTCAAAGTAGTTGTTTTCAGTCAGTACACCAGCATGCTGGACATCATTGAAAAGTACCTTGAGAAGACAGGCATTGATTACGCAGGTATACGTGGCAGTATGCCAGTGACCAAACGTGAAAAGATGCTCAAAAAATTCAGCGATGACAAAAAATGCAAAGTTTTTTGTGCCAGTCTTCTAGCCGGTGGAACCGGTATTGATCTGGTTGCGGCCCAGGTAGTCATCCATTATGATCGCTGGTGGAATCCTGCCAAAGAGGCACAGGCAACCGCGCGTGTACATCGCATGGGCCAGAAAGAGCAGGTGCAGGTCTTTCGTCTGATCACAACAGGTACCCTTGAGGAAAAAATCCATGCCCTGCTCAAACGCAAACAGGACATGGCGAATTCGTTGATCAGTGAAGATGAAGGTGGAGTTATAAAAAAACTGGATCGCGGTCAACTGAAAGAACTCTTTCGGTTTGGCTAATTTCCTAAAACCATTGACAGGATGATACATTCCCAGTAAACGAGTGAGTAAAATTTAATTCCCTTCTATATATAGATAGAGACATCTTAATCTGAAAAATAATCATGGGCAAAGAAAACACACAAGTACTTAAACAGCGTCGGGAAAAAGCCGATGCCCTGGCTAATCTTGGCGTCAACCTCTACAGCAATGGTTTCAAGCCTGCAAACAGGATCAAAGAACTGCTGCCAAAAGGCGAACATCTTGTTGCTGAAGCCTTTGACGAGAT
>JAOZQU010000045.1 GCA_029932055.1 Desulfocapsa sp. | reverse complement strand
TCGGGAATCCAGCCATATTCAAAATAGATTCCCGATAACTACCTCGGGAATGACGTGCTTTTTAAAATAATATACCTCAACAACAACACGCTGAATAGTTACATTATGATTAACAATATAATTAACCCACAATCCTTACTGAAAGAGCTTGGAAAACGGCTGAAAAGGTATCGCTTAGCTCGCAATGAAAGTCAGGAACTTTTTGTTGCCAGGCTTGATTTAAGCCGGCAATCATATAGCAAAATGGAAAAAGGTGCTGCTACTGTTTCCATTGGACATTGGCTGAACGCAAGCGTAATTTTAGGTAAATTAGAATCCTGGAAAAATATATTAGCAGAAGATGAAAATTTATTCGATCAGTTTGAAATATCCAATTCTAAACGCCAACGGGCTGGCAAAAGGTGTTCAGGCAATTGAACGTCTTAGCACTGATATACAAACGAGACTGGACCACTTGAGAAAAAAAATCTAGCGATAGATTCCATCACAATCTCCTACCCGAATCCATGGGACACCTTGACGCATACCACACCGTGCTATATGTTTTAATAAACAACATAAGTAATAACAGTTCATAGAAAAAGCCGAAACCATCGAAAGAGATGAACGGAAAACCTTGGATTTTTTTATAGATAGCCGGGTTGCCTTTGAGAGAAGGCAACTCGGCTTTTTTATTTCTTACAAAAGAGGACATTTATTATGACAACAAAAAGACAAAAACCAGAATTTATAGTGGCTGGCAGTGCAGTGGATGGAACGCTCTCTGAGGAGAGTAATTTGACCCATTGGAAATGCGGAAACTGCTCTTTTAGTTTTACTTCCGCCACCTTGCCGGAAGAGTGTCCAGACTGTAAAGAAAAATGCGATTTTAAAAATATCACCTGTTATACACCAGACTGCGGTGGACCAGGAAATATTGATTCCAGATTGTGAACAAAAGCAGTAATGGAAACACAATCTCAAAGGTAAAATAAAATGACACAAGAGACTAAAACAGATGGGCCTGCCTGTACACAACCTGATTCTGACTTGTCCGGTTTAACCATTGTTGAATTAAATCCCGAAGCACCGTTAAAAGATTACCTTGAGGCCATGGAACTTGCAAAGGAAGAGGCTCTTAAACACATGGATGATTTCATGCTGATGTCATGGTATGACCTGGATCGCGATTTTGAATCGCCTCAACATGCCACCGAATCCGATGATCCTGCCGTGCCCGGGTATGTGTATTACGGGCTCAACCACGGTGCAACCCTTAAGGTAGATGTTAAAAAAGGAAGATTTATTTTCTTTTTCACTCCAGTAGAATTTTGAGTGTTACCCAAATTGATGGACTATAGAAAAGAAAATTAACTGGGAAACAAAATTGGACAAGGCACTGGAACGATCAAAAAGCGAAGGAAAACCAGTTTTCCTGGATTTCTTCAATCCTCAATGAATTGGTTGTCAACAAATGGATGCAGTGTAACGTTAACCGTTATATCGATTTTCAATAATTCACGTCAGCCAGGATTCGTCCCGGCATGACGTGAATGGGATTCTTCATTCCTTCGATGTGGAAATACTAACAGCTGGCTGTCACACTGGCAAAAGTGTCAATCAGCACATAATCGTTAACAACTACAACTCACAGGCCAAAAACATGTTTCAAGTGCGATTTAAATCTGTCAAAATCATTGTCGATATCCGGATTTTTCAGCACATCATAACAGGCGAAGGTTGGAACCTGTTCCAAACCAATAAATTCCTGTGATTTGTGGAAAGCAAAAAAAGCACCATCTACTCCCTTTCCTTCAAAAAATTGGTCATGTTCTGTAAAGGCTTCCAAAGGCGCATTCCAGGTTGTCGACAACATATATTTTTTCCCTCTCAACAATCCCCCAGAGCCGTATTTACTGTCTTCTGATCGTGATCTACCATCATCATCAAACATTTTTCCGTACCCTGCCATGTACACCTCGTCTATATACTTTTTAAACCCCCAGGGTACTGACATCCAGTATACAGGTGTTTGAAATATGATAATGTCCGCCCAGATGAACTTTTCAACCTCCTCTGACACATTATATTCATCTTCAATATGGGTATATTTTATCTCATACCCTTTATCGGTAAATGTTTCCCTGGCGATATCAATGAGACTTTTATTTAATTTACCGGGAGAAATTTCCCAGGTCTGGTGGCCATTAATCAAAAACACATTTTTACTCATTGTATGTAATCCTCCTTATGTTAACTTTAAGTAACAGTTGGTTACGTCCAATTAAAAGGTGAGAAAATATTTTGTCAACATACCACCACACATAAATACAACCAGTATCCTCAGATATGCGGGATTGATTTTATAAAGACAGTGTGAACCGATCCATGCACCAATCATCTGGCCTGCCATCATCAACAGACCCACCGTCCAGACAACCTTTCCTGCGGCCAAAAAAACAAACAATGAAGCGATATTTGTCGAAAAGTTGAGAGTCTTGGCTACAGCGGTGGCAGGAATCAGGCCTTGCCCCCTGAGTGATACCCCTGCCATGGCAAAAAATGATCCGGTTCCCGGCCCGAAC
The DNA here is from genome assembly GCA_029932055.1 of Desulfocapsa sp. GTDB lineage: Bacteria > Desulfobacterota > Desulfobulbia > Desulfobulbales > Desulfocapsaceae > Desulfocapsa. The sequence goes on along the minus strand of JAOZQU010000045.1, from coordinate 15,853 downwards.
ATTCCATCATACCAGCCAATGACTGGAACAATAAATCTGGTGTAGATCCCAGCCGAAACTTTTGCTTCGCTGCTCTTGGCTGCATAGTTTTGTGAAAACAAAAAGTAGATAGCAATCAGGAGCAAAATGGCAGGGATAATAAAGGTCAACGCTTCGGTGTTAATAAATTGCACAGCCACAGTTCCCATGGTGGATCCGATAAATGCACTCAACATCAGCATCTTTACATCCTCCCATGCGACTCTTCTTTTATGCAGCATCATAAAGGTAGCAGTTGCTGTACCCATGCTTCCCTGGAGTTTGTTCGTCCCCAGGGCCATCAGGGGTGGAATTCCGCTCATAATAAGAGCGGGCAGAGAGATGATACCACCTCCACCTGCCAGTGTGTCGATAAAGCCAGCGACAATAGCAATACAAAAAAGGAACAAAAATATTTCAAGGGAGAAGGCGATGCAGTTCACGGATACGGTAGAGTTCCTTTTAATAAAATTGCTCTTATTCGGAATAACTTATTGTCGATCTGTCCCGCAATACCAGCATGCTGTAAACTGCCCCTCAATAAGTTCCTTGCAATTAGGGCATTCCCATTGAGGCAATTTTTTTGATAGGGGTTCAAGAGCCTCTTTAACTATAATTTCCGCTTGTTCCCGTTGATCTTTGTCAACAAGCCAAAGCTCGGGCCAGCACTCAATCGGCGGAATCTCACCAGCAGCTGCACTACCGAATTGTTTTTGAATAGTGCAGGCAATGCCATACGATTCAAGAATGTTTTTTATGTGACCAACCATTGGAAGGTCAGGAGATGTGTATACTTTCATACAGATACAGTTATTAGATGAAAAAAAGTAATGTGTTGTTGTCTATCATTGATAGCGAACGTAATTTCACTAATATAACTGACAACTTTTTCCAAGTTTTCTTTTTATAAAATTTCTCAACAGCTTCTTAACGCGTACTACACCGTGCTAATTCTTAGATAAAGTACATAAACAATAATTTACAGAAAAATCCAAAGTCGTTGTAAGACGAAAACGAAAATCCTTGGATATTTTTTTTAAACGTTTTCAGATTATCCATTACTTGCAGAAATGACCATATTATTGCTCTTTCTTTGAGCCCGGTCTGCAAGCAAAACTGGAGAAACACATCTTGTGTTATCAGGAAATCAAACACTCTCCAGCTTGACGAACACCACATTGTGCCATAGCTTACAATAATCATCATATCAATAAGTATTAAGAGAAAATGCAGAAACCGACGCAGTGCAGGAATGAAAGACTCAGTTTCCTAAAGGAAAGGTATTTTACATGAAATCGGACAAGCTCTTCACACAGTTTCAAATAAGAAATTTTAAGTTGAAAAACCGTATCGGTGTGGCACCAATGACAAGGATGTCTGCTGCTGCCGATAGCATACCACGCCAGGACGTACTCGACTTTCTGATTCAACGGGCAAAAAATGGGGCAAGTATCGTCTACACTGAAGCGATTGTTACTGACTATGAAAGTGGTCAGGGCTATCCTGGCCAGGCGCGGATGTTGACCCAGCCGCAAATAGATGCCTGGAAACCGGTTGTTAAGGAGATTCAAAAAGAAGGTGCTCTTGCCATTATGCAGATGTTTCATTGCGGACGTATGGCCTGGCCTGAAGTGAACCCGGCAAACCGTATCATAGCGCCCAGCTCCATCACCCCGGCACAGGATAATCCGATAACTGAATCACCATATCCTATGCCGGAAACCATGAGCCTATTTGATGTTGAACATGTCATCGCAGGGTTCGTGGAGACTGCCAAAGGGGCAGTTGAAGCCGGTTTTGATGGAATTGAAATTCACGGTGCCCATGGCTACCTCATCAATCAGTTTTTATCATCCTATTCAAACAAGCGTACGGATAGCTATGGTGGATCATTTGAAAATCGCTACCGCTTTGCCCATGAAGTGATTCAGGCCGTGCATAAGGTGATTCCGGATGACCGGCTCTTGATATTCAGGATTTCCAACTGGGGTGTCGCGGACATGGAAGTCTTTCTTTTTGACACAAAAGAGGAATACCAGGAGATCATCAGGCTTCTTTCAGAAGAACCAATCGACGCCCTTTCCGTCTCCACCTACGAATATCAGCAGAAGGCCTTGGCTTCTGACAAAAACATGGCACAGCTTACGCGGGAAGTTACTGGGCTTCCTGTAATGATATGCGGAGGCATATACGATCGTGGAAGTGCAGAGGATGCGCTGAAGGACGCAGATATTGTGCTCAGCGGTAAATCGTTACTCTTGAACCCGAACTGGGTGGAAGATGTACGGGAAGATAAAGCATTGAATCGATATAAGTCGGAAGAGGCCAATATCGCTTATACACCTGAACCGCTTCTCTGAAACGGTTTATATTGTAATGGAGTATAAAATACGGTCTTACAAGGTACTTGTCAGGCCTGTCATTTAACACGTTTCACGGGAGAATTCACATGCAAACAGAAGAAGCAATTAGTGGTCGAAGATCTGTCAAACACTATGACCCGGATCACCAGATGAGTGATGATGAGATCGATAAACTACTCTCTTTAGCGCTGCTCTCTCCCACTGCTTTCAATATTCAAAACTGGCGTTTTGTGGTTGTCTCTGATCCAAAGTTCCGAAAACAAATCAGAAAAGTTGCCTGGGATCAGGAACAGGTAACAGATACATCTTTGTTCATTGTACTTTGTGGAAATCTGAAGGCATGGGAACAACCCGCCAGGTATTGGGTGAATGCCCCTCAGGAAGTCCAGGATTTCATGATCCCGGCCATTGACGAGTATTATCGTGGCAAAGAGCAGGTTCAGAGAGATGAGGCCATGAGATCCTGTGGTATTGCCGCTCAAACGTTAATGCTGGCCGCAAAATCGATGGGCTATGACTCATGTCCGATGGATGGTTTTGATTTTGAAAAAGTTGCGGAACTGATCAAGCTTCCAGATGACCATGTGATCACGATGTTCGTGGCAGTTGGCAAGGGAACGAAAGAACCGTGGCCTCGACCGGGACAGTTGAATCTGGATGAAGTTGTAATTAAAAATTCATTTGGCTGAACTCCCCTGCATCGTTAAGGGGACAATGAAAAAACAGTAATGGCTTTATTTTTTATAAACCATTTGTTGATGGGGAATATTTCCTGATAGTAACCTCACACCAGTATTAGGTAAGGAGGTCGTTATGTCATATACATGTAAAACTTGTGGAGCACTTTCTGAAGCTTCCGGGCATCTGTGCAATCCTTGTGACGATAAATCAGAATGCAGTTTCTGTGGCGCTCCTGAGGTGGATGCCAGACATGTCTGTAAAGATAAACTTTCGGAGATGAAGTTTGTTTGCGGTGGCTGTGGCCGTGTTGCCACGGAAGAAGGGAATGTATGTCAGCCACAGGCAATTGTTGCTTGAGGAATAAATAGCAGCTTAGAGAATCCACCCTCTTCCCTCTGAGGGTAGATTTTTGTTGACCGGAACAATATATACTAAAAATAATAATAACTATTCAGCGTGTTGTTGTTAAGGCATATTATATCAAAAGCACGTCATTCCCGAGGTAGTTATCGGGAATCCAGCCATATTCAAGATAGATTCCCGATAACGACCTCGGGCTTGTCCGGGGTAGTTTCCGGCAATGACGGATTTCATGAAGTTTTAGCAAAAGAATATAAATTCCAGTGTCTTCAAAATTACGCTGAAGTTACAAATAAAAGAACAAATCATAAATAATAAATCTGATTACGTACAAAAATATGCCAGAATCAATCCCCGTATCTTATTTTCAGAACTTATCTGATGACACCAGACTCGTTGAAGTTCTAGAAACATTAAAATCTGCGTTAAAAGCCCGCCCCCACGGGCTGGACGAACAGAGCGATGCCTTGATTGATCATCTAAGCAGTATCATCACGAACCAGACACTCGATAATCTGAATGCTGAAACGATAACGGAAATTGGGGAATTGGGTTCACATCTCTTAGAAAAACTTTACTTTGAATCGTTAACAAATGTTGATCATCGACGAATGTATGATTTTTTAGCGCTGGCATTTGCATACTGGATTGTACGTAATGAAGGATCCATTAACCAGTTGGAGTTTTTTGTTGTTGCACTGGCACATACTGCCAATATAGTACACGACAAAACGAGCTTGGAGTCACTTTATGAAGTGGCTACTTTCATTGTCTACGCCACAAATGATGAATTAAAGTCGGAATCAGAAGGTTCTGATCTCGATGATCCCTGGAAAGTTTTGATTATGAACTACTCCATTATTGCCACCCGTACTCATACGCCGGAGTTGATGGAGTCTGCATACAAAATTTTGATTCAATATTTCCCCGAAGATGCACCGGGATTTTTCCGAAAGGCCATGTCTGAAATGGACAGATTAAATTATCCACAATATGTTTGCAATGTTGTTAAGCGTTATTATGCCAGATATCAAAAGTAACCCGGTTATGTTTTGCCCCCTCCCCTTTCCTGCTGTCGCTTCTGTTTGACAAATAAAATCCGTCGTTAAAGAGTTAGAAAAACAACAAACCAATACCATTGCATAATAGATACTGTAAGTGTAAATTAAAAGCTGTATATTAGGTTTTTAGTTTAATTTATCAAAAATCCCCTTGGAATACGGTTGTAATGAATCCGATTAAAAAAAACCCTGCTCCTCGAATTATTGCTTACTTGAGGATTTCGACTAATGAGCAAAATCTTAATGGCCAGAAGCTTGAACTACTTGAATATGCACGCAGGAATGATATCACAATACATGATTTTGTTGAGGTAACGATATCTTCCAGAAAATCTATTCAAGCCAGGAAAATTAATGAACTACTTGATGATCTGGCAGCAGGAGACATGTTATTGGTCAGTGAGCTTTCTCGGTTAGGCAGGAGTGTTGGCCAGATAATAAAAATTGTAGACACACTCATTAAAAACCACGTCCGATTTGTTGCAGTCAAAGAATCCATCAAAATTCATGGCAAACAGAATATCCAAACCAAAACAATGATTACCATGTTTGGCCTGTTTGCAGAAATTGAAAGAGATTTAATTTCGGAGCGTACAAAGCAAGGATTGCAGGCAGCAAGGGCAAAAGGGAAAATTCTTGGACGCCCCAAAGGACCAGGGAAATCAAAGCTTGATCGGTTTAAGCCGGAAATTGAGGCTTTGCTGAAAAATGGAAGTTCAAAAACATTTATTGCCAAAAGGTATAAAACGTCATTGCCGAATTTTTACAAATGGATGAAGAAACATGGAATTCCCTTAAAAATGAGTACTTAGAGTTCTATAGGATTAAGTAAGTCATTCCCGGAACAAGGCGCACTACCCAGATTGCTGCGAAAATAAAGGATAGTCCATAGATCGCAAAGTCGCATAAGGTTAATTATATTTAGTGGCTACTGCACTTGAAAAGTGAGCCACCAAACATAACAGAAGTCATTATACGACATTGACGCTGGAGCACGATCAACGTTTGGTGGTAATTCCGGCTCCTGCCCTTAGTTTGCCGCTGGGGCGGATTGAAAGAAAGGGTATTGTGTCCTCGGATTCTGGATTCTGCAGTGAAAGGTCACCAAATGAATGTACCGTCAGTTTTCACATACGTATAAATGAGAGCGAGCACTACCAGTAAGACCATTATTTTCAGCAAGAGGCTATCCCGCTCTTTTAATAACCCCTTTTTGACGAGATATGGCTTAAGAAAACGCCAAATCAAATAATTGAAACCGACAATGAGAACAACAAGGATAATGTATATATAATTCGAGACAATGAAATCATTCATCACAAATTAGCAACACGTTAGTACAAGTAACGTATGCTCCTCCAAGACCGTAACTTTTTGCAACTCCGGCATTGCTTGAAGAACCGGTAAATGTGCCAGAAACTGGATCACCTGTAACATAAGCACCAGAACTAAACTTACCGAAATCAGACTTATTGTAAGTCTTAGTTGTACCTTTTCCTGCACCCGACTGGCCTCCAAAATCAACGCCTAAACCGGCCGCAGCGATAGGACCGCCACCAAAACAGATGGCAGTTGCAACGCATTGTTTACCATTCGATTTACAGGTATAGGTAGTTCTTGCAATTGTCCCTCCTCCACCAAAGAATAAAGACGCGCTAACATGTGAAAAAGAGATCCATTCACCACCAGGACAATAGCATTCGTCTTTTGGAAGCTGAGAAGATCCTATTTGAGTTGGATTTTCACTGGATAGACCTCTCGGATCAATGAAATTGATCGGATTCTGATTTGCGTAAGAAAACAAGTTTATCCCCCCATCCAGCCCAATAGGATCAGGAGTCAAATACCGCCCAACACCAGACTCATAAAACCGATGCATATTATAAAAAAGAGTCCCATCGCCCTGGATCCTAATCTGCCCCGGAAATCTGAGTGGAATATCAACAAAAACGCCATCTCCATCAGGATCTGCATCAGGCTCTATTGTTCCAAATGCATCCCGATCCCAACGCCATACAACATTTCCAGCAGCATTAGTTGCAAATAATGGAGTGTTCAGATGATCTGTATGCAGCCATGTAATATTGGAAGATTCTATTGCACCACTTGAATTAAAGATCGTGTCTACCTGAGCAACAGGCAGATTATCAAGCCAGATAAATTCCTTACTGGAAAGATGAATACCATTACTATCATAAAAGCTAAGACCAAGCAGTTTGCCACTTTGATCATAGTGATAATGGTATTTACCACTGTTGCCGGAAGAAAAAGCACTTTCTGTTCGCCTGCCAAAACCGTCATACAGATAATCGGTTTTGTTGTACTTGCTTAAAAAATTGACAACTGTACCTGTTACCTCGTCACTTTCATCTTTTATCGGAATAATAAAGAACATCTTTCCGGTTTTTTCTGTTAAGGACTCCAGCCGGTTGCCATCGTTGTAACTATATTTATATTTGCCGTTTTCGCTGCTGGTGGTCATTCCGGAAAGGTCATAGCTGCGAATGTTATTATCAACCTGACTCAGCCTGTTGGACGTTGCTTCATATGAATAAATGGCGGTGCTGCCGGATTCGGTCATGGAAAGACGATTACCATTCTTATCATGGCTATAACTTATGGGAGCGTAACTTCCGGTCTCTGAATCAAGTCTGTCTAGATCATCATACGTAAAGCCCTGGGTTCTACCCGAATCAAGATTGTCCGTGACAGTTGTAACATTCCCCAACGCATTCAGGGTATAGGTTCTGTCCAGGGCACTGCCGGCAGTTTGGCCGGTCATCTGATATTATTGATCAAACACTGCATCATAAGAAACTGTGTTGCCATGATCCAGATGCTTAAGGGGGCCATAAGGAAGATAGGTGATGTTGTCTAAAATAGTTGTAGTTACTCCGTCAAAAGTACTACTTACAAAAGTTACGTGACCGACAGTATCATACGTATATTCAACCACACGACCACCTGGATAGGTGATGCTTGTAGCCTGTCCGGATTGGTTGTAGGTATAGGCAGTCAGATAGGATTGGCTGCTGATCTGTGCGTTATCATTGAGCAGATTTCCCATTGCATCGTAGCTGTATGCATAAACACCACCGGTACTTGTCATACCTGTCAGGCGACCAATACCGTTTGTTCCCTGATCGTAGCTGTATAGAATATCATTTGTAGAATCAGGATAGCGGGTTGCAATCAGGCGGTTTAAGGCATCATATTCTGATGTTGTTTCCACTCCTTTGGCATCGGTTGCGGAAATAATGTTGCCTGCAAAGTCATAGATATACTGAGTGGCTCCGGTATCAGGCGAGTTCCTGTTTAAGCGATTCCCAAAGTCATCATGGGTATTAATCGTTGTATGGTTTTCCGGATCGCTAACAGTGGTGATATTGTCATGACTATCATATCCGTAACCGGTGATGCTTGTGTTCGGTTGCGTCAGTTGAGTCAGTCGATCCAAAGAATCGTAATCATAGCTGGTCGTCTGGTTGACTGCATTGACCAGACTGATCAGGTTGCCTGTTTCATCATAAGAATAGTCAGTAAAGGTATCGTCCTGGTTTATAATCCTGTCCAATCTGCCTGAATCTTCATATGTGTAACGGAGAAAGGCTGTGAGACTGTCTCCCGGATCACGGGCTTCTTCACGGATTTTCTTTCCTTCGGTATTGTAAAACAGGGCAAGATAGTTGCCTTGGCTGTCTGTAATGGTTTCCGGATATCCTGCAGAAGTATAAGTGTAGGTAATGATGCGTGAGTCCGGTGCAGTGATTCTGTGTAACTGCCTGTTTGGGTAATACTCATAAGCGGTAATAATTCCGGCAGTAGTGCTTGAACCAAGTAGACCGGCAGCATTATAGGTGTTTTGTGTAACTGTACCGTTGGCGTTGGTGATAGTCTCCGGTTTACCAAATTCGTTATAATCTGCAAACAGGGTTTCATGACTCAGTGGGTTAGTGATTTTTTGCAGCATTCCACGATTCAATCCCTGACTTATTTCATTTGCAAAGTAAGTAAAAGTGGTGATATCGACCACATCAGTGCGTGGGCCGTCAATGGTCTCAATGCGACCCATGGTGTCGTATGTGTACGTTGTGGTGGTAGATTCAGTAGAACCACCGGATACTCTTCCTGTGTTAATAAGAGTACTGATATTGCCGTTGGGATCGTAAGTATACGCAGCAATGCTGTCTTGTGCAGGATCAACAACTGATTTTTGGATGGCTGTTGCAATGCGGGACGAATCAGCTTCATAAGTCCAGGTGGTCACACGTTCTTCGGGGGTTCCTTCAGCCTCTGTTTTCCCGGTACGGTTTCCACGGCTGTCATATGTGTAACGGGTGATAATCCCCCGACCATTGGTTTTACTTAATACCTGGAGTCGGTCGTTATAGGTATAGGAGCTGCTAGTGTCTTCACCACAGGAGGAACAGCCCGGCGCGGTAAAGGACGTAACCAGGGCAATTCCGTGAACTGCCTCTAATTGATAGGTGGTCGCCACGGATAAGCTGTTGGTAATAACACGCTGCATATCAGCCTGATAATCAATGGATACCTGCCGGGATCCATCTGCAAAGGCTGAGCTGATTGCCTGATCCTGATCGTCATAAGCTACGGTCAAAATCCTGGTGGTGTTCTCGTCGATAATCCCGGTCAGATTATGGAGGTCATTGGGATCATCATAGACATATTGCCTGCTGGTGCCATCCGGTTTCGCAACAGATGTCAGATTATCATTTGTGTAGGTGTAGGTGAAATCTCCTGCAGGGGTGGTCAGTATGGTTAATTTTCCACCGGTGTAAACAAAGGACAGGGTATGGCCATAATCATCACTAATGGAAGTAAGATCAGCACCGGTGTAGGTATAGGTTAAATTGTTATTGTTTTTATCTGTTTTCAGGATCAATTTTGCATTTGAATCAAAGGTTCTGCTTGCGCCGTCATGCTCAGTCAGCAGATGACCGCTCCCGCTTACTGTAATTACGCGAAGCTTATCCACCTCATTGATCCACTGTCCCTGACCGTTATCAATAAAGTCAACATGACGGCCACCCGGTTGAACAAGAGTCATTGTATCAGTACCAACCTGAAGGTATTCAAGACCGGTTGCGATCCAGCCATAACCAAGGATTGAAGTTGCTGTTGACTGGCTGTTATAAGTGCGGGTAAAGGAAAGCGACATACCGGTAGTATTAATGCGGTAATCGGTTTGGCTTAAGTATTTATTGCCGGTGGCAAAGTTTATGTTGTGATTGGGTATGTAGGGATGGGTTGCGGCTGATCCAGTATAGACATAAAGACAAGGGGACACAAGCAGCATGAAAAAAACAAAGAAATAATAACGATAAATCTTCATATCAGGTACCTTCAGCAATTTATACAAATCAGGTCTTTATGGCTTCTATTTGTGGAACACAAAAAAGCTATAATGACGGACACGGTGGTTTACCAAGATTTTTGTTTTTGTCGATAACAGGAGTTGGGGCCTCACAAGGGCTGTAGTCGTCCATTTGTTCCCGTTGCTCCCCGTTACAGTAGAGATAGGTATAATACAATGCACCATCAAGTTCTGGGACAAATGGTCGAGTAACCCTGCAGTAACCAGCTTTCTCTGCTGGATAATTGATAGAAGAATCAAGTATTCTAACTGTTCCTGTATATGTCCCGTTTCCGGCATATTAGAGACAAGCGTAGTTAATGGCAGCAACTGCTCCATTGTACGGTTCGCCGGTATCGTAGAGAAATGTTTGATCTGGATAATTTTCAGTGGCCCAGTACAACTCGCCTTCTGGATAAGCTAGAGCAAATGTGCTCGGCACCATAATAAAAAATAGGGTCAGGAAAATGCGAACAACACAATGATTCAAATCAGAGGGGTTGGTGAATCTCAACAAAGGGACACGCATAGAGGACTCCATACTTGTTGTATTTTGTCTATAAATTTAAATAGTTGAAACTAACAGCTATTTTTGTGCGTTGCAACAGTAATTTTGTATGTGTCGATGGGGAGTGCGAAATTGTTAAGAGAACTGGCAATATCAGCCATCAGGGCAAATTCTATGAAGGATTTACCCTAAATGTGCAATTACACCCAATGCTGCTAACAGTCTACTGATCCATGGTGAATGTGTGCTTGCCTCGATAGCGACGGTCGCTTTTTTGTATTTACTGAAAAAAATATCTATTGATTCCTTGTTGTTCTTAACAGTTGTTTCGATGATAACGTCACCTTCAGCATTTAACACACAGACAACATGATTTTTATCGCCAAGATCCATTCCAATTGTTATGCTTTTCACGGCTGGTTCTCCCTTTTTTTTGCAGCATTGTGACTGCGTTTTAGTTTCGAGCAAGATACTATATTCTTGCCCGCGGGTGAACCAGCCTTCTCATTATACCTTACCTGTATGATACGTTATTGAATTGTCCGCAAACATTACGAAATTCATTTCAAAAAAACACGAAATAAGCACCCTAAAGAACCAGGTATAAACTCCGACTTCGAAAGAATGTCTATGGTACAAAACAGCAAAGGAACAATTATGGGATTACTTGACATCAGCAATAAAATAACTGCAGAGTTGGAAAGTGGATTGAACCGTGAAAAAATCTTCAATAAACATATCAAATCAGCTCCAGCAGAAGCTGCGAAATATGCTTATTGCATTGCCAGCATTCCTACACCAACACTACGAAAGCAATACCTGACCTTAAACGCTCTGCTTTCCTGTCTCCTTGTAGTCTACGCCGTACTTACCGTTCTCGCTGAATTACCAATTAATCTGCAAGAACCAACCATTTTCATTCTGATCAAAACGCTGTTACCGCTTATTTTTGCTTACTTCACCTTTCGTTTTCATGGCGGGGCTTATCGATTGACAGGCCTTTGGTGTCTGTACGACTTGTTGGAAACCATCCTGCTCACTGGAGTTCCGACGCTTGCCGCTGCTCTCAAACTGCTGGTTCTTTTCTCTGTTATTGTGCTCGCCTTTCTCATTGCCCGAAAGGTTTTTCCAAATCTTAGAGTGCTAGGCCCCAAAAGAGGTCCCGACGGTAACTATCTTCTATAGGTTAGCTTGAGGTAGCAAGCATTTGGCGGAGCACCTTATGCAAGATACCGCCATGACGATAATATTCTATTTCCAAAGGGTTATCGAGGCGTACGGAAGCCATAAAAGAGCTTGGATTGTTTCCCTCTTTTGGCTGAACCGTCACTGTGATCTTCTTGCCTGGCGTCAATTCATCGGCAAGTCCATTTATCGTGATTGTTTCGCTGCCGTCAATGCCAAGAGATGTTACGTCAATTCCCGGCTCAAACTGGACTGGCAGCACGCCCATACCAACAAGATTACTTCGGTGAATTCTTTCAAAAGATTTTGCAAAAACCGCCTTTACCCCAAGAAGTAAAGTCCCCTTGGCAGCCCAGTCTCGAGAACTACCGGTGCCGTAATCTTCACCTGCAAAGATAACAAGCGGTGTATCCGATTTTTTGTATTGCATGGCTGCATCATAAATGCTCATTACTTCACCATCAGGCATTAAACGGGTGAAACCGCCATCCTTGTCTACCATTTGGTTGCGGATGCGGATATTGCCAAAGGTGCCGCGCATCATAACTTCGTGATTACCGCGTCGTGATCCGTAACTGTTGAATTCCTCAGGTACAATACCAAGCTCCTGCAGGTACACTCCTGCCGGGCTGTCCACAGGGATTGCTCCTGCTGGTGAAATATGGTCTGTGGTAATAGTGTCACCGAATATGGCTAGTATTTTCGCGTTTTCAACATCAGACACTGATTGAGATTCAACAGATAAGTCTTTAAAAAAATGGTGGTTCTTTTATGTATGACGACTCGGCGTCCCACTGAAACAGGCTGCTGTCTGGAACTTTCAGCTCATTCCATGTGTCATCGCCGGAAAAGATATCTTTGTAGCTTGATGTGAACAACTCAGGCGTTACAGTTTCAGCAGCAAGGGCCTGGATTTCTTCGTTAGCTGGCCAGATATCGCGGAGATAAACAGGAGTACCATCCGGCTGTGTTCCCAATGGCTCATTCTCGAAATCTATGTTAACGCTACCGGCAATGGCATACGCGACAACGAGTTGCGGTGAGCAGAGGTAATTTGCATGCACAAGAGGATGGATACGGGCCTCGAAATTTTGGTTGCCGCTTAAAACCGATGCTGTCAACAAATGTTTTTGTTCTATGATTTTAGCTATTTTTTCATCAAGTGGGCCGCTATTGCCAATACATGTGGTGCATCCATATCCAACTACATGAAAACCGAAATGTTCCAGTGGTGTCATGAGCCCAGCTTCTTCAAGATAATGACTGACGACTTTGGAACCGGGTGCCATACTGGTTTTGCCCCAGGGTTTTGTTTGCAATCCAAGTTTTACAGCCTTTTGAGCCAGGAGTCCGGCCCCAATCATAACCACAGGATTTGATGTGTTTGTACAACTGGTAATAGCAGCAATCACCACAGAGCCATCTTTGATGTGTACTTGCTCACCGTTTTGATCAAAGCAACCTTCCCGTAACCCTTGTCCCTCTTTTATCGGACACACAGCACCGGCTGGTATCAATTGGCAAGCCCCCCCCCTTCATCACCCCAGCAGCAGCTGCCGTTCATTTCTGCGGCATCCTGTTCCAATTTTTCTGTCAGCTGTGCCTTAAACGCATTGCTCATGCCTGATAATGGAATCCGTTCCTGGGGTTTTCGAGGTCCGGCAAGGCTTGGTTCGATCTGATCGAGCTCAATCTCGTACACAACACTGTAGGTTGGTTCCAGACTATCTTGAGAGAGGAAAAGACCCTGTTCTTTTTTATACTTTTCGACAAGACTTACCAGCTTGGCATTCCTGCCGCTTACGTGGAGATAGCGAAGTGTTTCTTTATCTACCGGGAAAAAGCCCATGGTCGCTCCGTACTCAGGAGCCATATTGGCGATAGTTGCCCGATCCGGCAGGCTGAGCGCCTCTGTACCGGGATCGAAAAATTCGACAAAGCGGCCAACAACACCTTTGTTTCGTAGAAATTCGGTAATAGTAAGCACCATGTCGGTTGCTGTTATTCCTTTTTTCAGCTTGCCGCAGAGTTTTACTCCCACGACCTCTGGAATCTGCATGGAATAGGGCTGCCCGAGAAGAACCGCTTCTGCCTCAATACCACCAACTCCCCAGCCAAGCACTCCCAGACCGTTAATCATGGTGGTGTGTGAGTCGGTGCCGATGACAGTATCCGGGTAGGCCACCATTTCGCCTTTTCTCTCTGCTGTCTGGACAACTGAAGCAAGGTATTCAAGGTTTACCTGATGGACAATCCCGGTACCCGGTGGAATTACCCGGAAGTTTGCAAAAGCCATCTGTCCCCAGTGGAGCATGGTGTAGCGTTCCCGGTTTCGCTCCATTTCACGTTGTACGTTATACGAAAAGGCGTCTTTATCACCAAAGCGATCGACCTGGATAGAATGGTCAATGATGAGGTGGGCGGGAATAAAGGGGTTCATTATTTCCGGGTCTCCGCCATGTCTGGCAACTGCCGACCTGAGAGCTGCCAGGTCTACAATCGCCGGAACTCCGGTGAAATCCTGCAAAACGACCCGACCTGGCATAAAAGAAATAGATTTGGAATCTTGCATCACAGGTTGCCAGGATGCCAGATTAGCAACATCTTCTTCAGTCACCAAATCCGTGTTGGCATGCCGTAACAGGTTCTCAAGCAGGATACGGATGGAAAAGGGAAGCCGGTCGATATCGTCAAAACCGTACTCCTGCAAAGCCCGGATTGAATAAAAAGTCTTTTATTTCTTCTGTCAAAACTCTGCTAGCTTGTTATCTGTCAGAATATCATGTTTGTACTCCTTGTACTCCTTGTACTCCTTGTGTACTACTTGGGAATTATTATTGTTTGCAGTAAGGAGCATCACCATAAAACATTTAGTACGGAGGTGCATCATGACAACTACAAATACATATCTGAAAGGACAAAAGGCATTTTTAGGTGGAGATTTGGAAGACAGCATAAAAGCTTTTTCTCATGCTCTTGAACACGGAGTACATCCCTTCCACTCCCACCTCACAATCGTGGTATTGCCTATTTTAAGATAGGTCAGTTCACTCGTGCTATTGAAGACTTTGATGCAATTATTAACGAAGATAAAAGTCACGAACGAGCCCTCTTTTACCGGGGTGTTGCCAAACTTAATCTGGAGGAAAACGAAGAAGCAATCCATGATTTAAACAGATCTCTTGCCCTTAAACCGGAACGAGGGGCTACTTACCTGGCTCGTGGACTTGCCCATCATGCGCTCGGGCACGGAGACGAAGCAGAAAGAGACATCCATGACAGCCATGTCATCAATAATGTTGAACTTGGCGAATTTATGGAGGAGAATATTCTTTCCGAATCGCTATTTAACCGAACTCTCAAATTATTTGAAAATGACGCTGCAAAATGGGAACTGTCGCTAACTGAAAACGAAGTCCAGAGTATGAATGTCGTTCACTGACCAACCAGCCGCCGGATTTTCATGTCCGGCGGATTCCTTTTTTTCCATTGCATGTCTTCCTCAATCAAATGATACTGTCCGCCAGCCTGTTTGAAATATATTTAAGATTGACAAGAAAGATGGAAAATCGTTTTAAAAATAGTCAGAAAAAATATCTTTATGACTTTTGTCAGGGGGGGCAATTCCATTGAACATTGACAGCAGTGAAAAAATAGTGGCACCGGCTTTTCTAGTTGAGGCGGATAGTTATAAGAAAGGCTACAAAAAGGTTATTCGGTTTCTGGATAAAACCGCCCTGGTTAAATATGATTATATCGAATTTAACCCTGACTTGTCCTATTCTGCTTCAAATCAAAATTTTTGGAGGATCGTTGGCAATGGCCTTGAAAATAACAAACAGAACGTGATTGGCCTCATCAACGAACTGCAAAAAAATGGCTACAGTCAGCTCATAGACCTTGCAAAAATGAAGCAGGGATATGAATCAAAAACTCTTCACATTCTCGTCCATCTTCTTGATGGTTTTATCGGGATTGACTCATCATTATATAATCTTATAGAAGATTCCCATCAGATCAGTGATTCTCTGCGTCATAAGATCAAACAAACTCCAAACAATTACTGGCTGCTACAGGTTAACGCGAAAAATATGTGGTCTTTTTTGTAAAATATTTGGCGACACCCCATCTTCGTACGATTTCATTTAATCAGTGCCTGACCGAAAACCATGAAAATCAAAACTAAATACGAAATTCGATTAACGGAATACTAAACAATTTGTAATTATTCAGCGTAATTTTGTAGATACTGGATTTTATATTCTTTTGGGCTAAAACTTCATAAAATCCGTCATTCCCGAGG
>JAOZQU010000237.1 GCA_029932055.1 Desulfocapsa sp. | reverse complement strand
GAAGAATTAATACTTGAAAGAAAATGTTTCCCATTGGAATTTCCGTTGAAAGTATAATCAGATACAGCATCAAACGGTCTGAACACGGCATACTGCCTGAGAGCCATGGAAGGATTTCTGCTGGGAGTGATATGATCGGCTATTAATTCGCAACCATTTATTGATTCAGACTTAATCATTTGAAAGTGTTTATTTTCCTCAGGTAATTTAATATTGCGATAGATATCAATCGCCATGCGATGATCATTTGTCTCATCCTTATCATATACCTGAACGATGAGAACAGTGTGTTTGGGGAATTGATTGAACTTTTCAGGGGTCATTTGAAACGAATACCATGGTGCAAGGATATACATAAATGCTCCATTTTTTCCCCAATTTTTTTCAAGTAACCCCTTATTTGCCATGGCTGGTGTTGCGCCTGCTCCAAAGGAATGTCCTACAAAACCAACGCGTCCTAAGTCCATCCTCTCTTTAAATTGTGCGGCCGCAAGTTCAAAGCCTTTCCATATTGTCGCATAACGCTCGTCAAAGTCGGCCCTCAAGGTCTGATAAGGTGAATAAACAACAATATATCCCTTGCTTACTATATGGGAAATAAAGTCGTCATATGAAAAGTTCCAATCTTTGGCACCATAAGCATGGGAGAAAAATATTACAGGATTTTTTTTATTGGAACCTTTTGGGAAAATAACTGTAACTTTTTCTTTGCTCCATAGTGGATTTTTAAGGGTTTGCATCTCCATGTCGAAGGAACCATTTGCCCCATACCCCGTATGAATTCGAGGAATAGAACCATCACATTTTGCGCTAGCAGGCTTTTCACGTTTTAATCGACCTTGCTTTCGTTCCTCTAAGCGCTTTGAGAAACGCTCTCTGATGCTCTCTCGATCACGTACACCAGAGGAGCAGGCAGGCGTAAGTGCTAATACCAAGAATATACTCAAGATAACGGTAATCGCGGTTTTGTTCCGAAAATAGTATTTTTTATTCATGGGTGCTATTCCTGGCAATATGCAAGTTAATCATTAAGAGCTGTAGCACCGTTAAATTTGGTGACTATAGCAAATTCCAAAACTAATATTATTAAGTAAAGACAGGCACGTATTTATTTCTTTTCCTGAATTGATGGAATCGTAGATAAGCGTAGGCGGGAATGACAGAGCAGAGGACTTTTCGAAGTCTACACTATCTACAATTCCATCAGAATTATGCCTATTCAAATATGGTATCATGGGGTAACAGCAAAATACATAAGCCTCTGTACGTCATTCTTATCGATATATTGCTGTACAGTAGGGATATACTCACCGAATACCCGTCCAGGTGTTTCAATTCTTGGCATTGAATAGGTAGCACCTGTTACCAACCTCGGGGGATGGTTTAAGAGATGGGAAAATAAAAAAGTGTCGCCATTATCATGGCTCTGGAGTACACCTGCATTGCTCAACACATTGAAAAAAATTAACAAATTGTCACCTGCTAAAGTTGTTTGCATATACGCTATACGTAAATTTGGTGTTAAGGATCTTGCTGTTTCCCAGGTATCTGTCTGGCTGTCGTATCGTAAATATAATAGTTTTCCCTTTTCTATTGTCGCCACATGAATATTGCCTGTTTCATCTGTGGCTACACTGAAATGACTCCCGTACGGGTCATTTGCGTATGGGGGTTGGTGGATAAAGAGAAGTTCCTCATCCCACTCTTGCTCAACAGGCCAGTTGTTTTCTCTGTAGGCCCATTTAATTTCATTCTGTGTTGTATAAACTACTCCGATCCCATTAGGCATGGCTACAGGGCACGCACTCATCTCGGAAGTTAGAAAGCTCTCGGCCATGCCGAGTATCAAACCGGTATCCTGCCAATCAGTATTTGAATCAGGTTTTTGGAAAATTCTCAGATAGCTTTTTTGCAGGACATTGCTTCTACTTATGAAGGTGCACCATGAACGTCCATGAGTATCATTTGCTATGGTTGGATTAAGACCGGAAAGACTCGTGGAATCAAATACAATATCAATTTGAACAGTATCCCATGCTTGCGAGGTGTTATTGTATTGGAGTCGAATCGATTTTATTTTACCTGTGTTCGTCGAGTAAACAAGTGAAAGCTCATCATCAACAAGTATCCCGTCTGATGTTGATTGTTCGTTTGTATTAAAAAGGGAGCGCATGGCAGTCCATGTTTCACCGTCATCAAAACTAGAAAAGAGCGTCAGAGAAGCGTTTTGAGCACCAAGGTTTCCCTGATTGACAATAAAATGAGTGGTACTATCGTCTGTCTGCCACATGTGCTCCTGGTGCCGGTATGAAATCATGCGAGTTGCTGTGCTTTCTATGGCAGTATCTGAGGGTGAAATTTCTACGATTTCTGCACGGACAACGCCAATTTCAATTATGAAAAATATGCAGCTAAAAAAACAAACGATTTTTGTAATGTGATTGTTTTTCATCCTTTTCCTCTAATATGTTGGTGCCATCTATAACTCGTAGCAGACGAATTGATGTTTGATTTCCGAGTCGCTAACTTGTGCTCCTATTTTTTACGATCATTCTGAATGTTATTCCACAATGGCTGAATCTTTTCTCGTACCACATGCATGAGCACGCGGATTTTCTCTACTGTCACAAGGATAAAAAAAAGTATCTGAAGGGTTTGAAGGCTGCGGATCATCTGTAACCTCTATCGGTGTATAGTCTCGCCCGGTCCACCATGTACCCCAATAGGTCTGCATTTCGATGCCGCCACCCAAAGCAATCTCTTTGCCTTCTAAATTTCCGTTCAGGGTGTAATCAATAAAGGCATCTAAATGGTACCAGTTCCAAAAATCCAAGCCGTCCTTTACACCGGACCTGGCTTCCATAGGCATGGCATGGTCGGCAATTAACGCACAATCATCTTCTGAATCGGAAGAGAGGATGTAGTAGGCTTTTTCACTTTCCGGGATTGAAATATTATGGAAGACATCCAATGCCATTTCATGATCATTGGCTTGATCGTCAGCCATAACCATCATAACCATTTTTACATAGTCAGGAAACTCAATCAAATTTTCATCGCTCAGGAACAGCGAATACCAGGGCGCTATGGTGTAAATTCCAACACCGGCTTCTCCCCAACCTTCTCTTATCGCATTTAAAGCCATGCGAGGGTTTGCCCCGCCGCCAAATGAGTGACCGTAAAAAATAATTTGAGAAGAATCGATATATTCAGGGTACTTTTGTACTGCTTCCTTAAATCCGTTCCATAAAATAGTATGCTTTTTTTTGCTCAAGCCCATCGTAGGGTACTGGGGAAAAACAACCGTATAGCCTATTGAATTCAAATGGAAAATTGTGGCAAAATAAAAGCTTGACTGCCAGGTATTAAACGCGTGAGACATGAAGACCACCGGTGACGGTCCTTCTCTGTCCGGGTAGTATACATAGGTTTGGTAGTAGGAGGATTGCTTGGAGTTTTGAAAGCTTTCAAAACTTCGTGTATAAGGGCCTTGGGCACCATAGCCATAAAGAGGTTTTTCGATCGGATTTTCCGGACATTGAGCCAGACTGATGTGGCAGAAACCAATACTCAGTAGCACTACGAGGAGGTATTTGATTAAAGGCATAATTTTTTTAGAGTTATATACTAATCACTTAAGGTGTCGGTCGAGTGACAGTACCAACGCACGTGATTATTCATCACGCACGACTGTATCGGTAAATTGAGTTGGCCCAAGCCGAGTGTCCACATACCACACTCCCTCGGAAATCACGGGGTATGTTTCCGTCTTTGGTATGTAGCGATTGTAATAAATATACGGACCATTGGCTGTTATGAAGTGCTCTGGATCTTGGCGAATACGATACTTTGTGGGATCGTTGGTCAGCATCCTGAAGCTTTCCAAGGCAGGATCAATACAGGTCATTGCCAAGTGAGTCGGAATGGTTAAGTCGTTTGCCCAGTTACTCGAGCTCAGGGTGTAGAAAATCCACGATCTTCCATTGTGAACGAATGGCTCGGGTGACCAGATGTATGGAATTGAAGTTGGCGTTGGTATGCGTTTAATTTCCTGCCATGTCAGCACCCCTTCTTCATTTTCTAATTTGCGGTAGACGCAAAGATTAGTGCGACCAGTGACCGTGAAGAAAATGAATTCATTATCAAATTCAGGTGCACGCCACATAAAGGCTCCAAACTTAAGCCCCTGATCAAAGGTTAACTGCTCGAGTTCACCGCTGTCTGTATTGTATAAGAATACCTGTGTAAGGGGATAGATCGCTCCCTCATTCGGTTCAGCCCAATCGGTATAGATAATTTTGCGTGTACCAGGCACCCAGCGTCTGGAGCCACCGCCGGTTTGGTCACTTAAGGGGATCAGCTCTTCCGAATTCGGCCTGTTCACAGTGCGCCAGTATACATTGGCTTTACGGAAATCCTGATAGTTGATGCGTGGAGCCGGGTCATCAAGATCGAGTGTCGCAGCGGGAGATTGCCGACGCATTGCATTAAAAATATGGTGTCCGTCCCAAATACCGTTTTCCTGTTTTGCGACCGCGACACCAGCGCTCAGCGCACCCGGTCTCATTTCGTCAGCATAGCGGGTATAAACTACTTGCGAGGGCCCCGATGAGAACATCCATTCCGGTCCATTTCCCCAGTCGGTAACAAAAGCAGCTCTGTTATCAATCAGAACCCCCTTTCCATCTTCAGGATAGAAGTTGCCGGTGTAGTAGTCCACGTAACCGAGCCAGAGGCTGTAGTCTCGATCCGACCAGATAAATCGAGCATTACCGTCCTCAAAATTACATGTCGGACAAAAAACACCATCACGCCCCCAGTCGAATTCAAAATCAACAATTTTGTACGAAGACACCTGGATTTCCGGGATGAGACCCTGCTCTGACCAGGCAGGACTTGGCATAATGAGCAGGCACACGAAACACATATTCAGAATACTAAAAACTAAACGATATGCAAGATGACCTCTGTTCATTGATTCTTCCTCTACAAATTTGCTAAATTACCATGCTCCCGGCAGTTTGCCTGTTATCGACTTTTTTTGTCACCACCGGGTAATAAAGTTTTACAGGTTTCTTAGCCAAAAAAATAACTCGGCGGGCTTGTATAAATTCCCCGGCTTTTCATACCTGCTCACAACAGGTTAGTACCTTATAAATTCTTTTCGTGTTTTTCCCACCTCGAGGGGGTA
>JAOZQU010000236.1 GCA_029932055.1 Desulfocapsa sp. | reverse complement strand
ACACCGCCAATGGCAACATGACAATCAAACCCCATACGTTTAAAATTATTCAGTATCTTGTCGGAAACATCAACAACGGTAAACTCACCAGCCAGGTTCTCAACGGGCATGGAAAAGGGATCGCCCTTATTCGTAGAACCAATAATTGTTCCGCCTGTAGAATAAATACCTTCTACATCTTCAACCTCCAAACGAACCAACTCGTCCATATCAAGCAGGCCCTTGTAACCACTTCGACTTCCATACACTTCCCAGCCACGTCTGTAGCACGCATGAACCACAGCATATATTACAGCATTGAGGCCGGGCGCATCACCGCCTCCGGTGGAAATCACTATTTTTTTCATAACAAAACCTTTCCCCTTCACATTTTTGACACAACATACATCTGACACAGAATACTTAAAAAAAATTTACTCAACAAATACTGTTTCAAATTCCTTAAAAATCACACATTCAAAGGCTTCCATAACTTCTCTGATAACGATTTTCATAAACAGAGATTGACTTCTCTTCGCGAGTTACTATGTTTGTATGATATCATTTTCGCAAATGATACAAAGTGTAAATAAATATCTCGATTACAATACCATAATGACTATTGGCAAACAAACAAAGGTTCTTCCTTTGATACTTTTTATTTTTACAGGAGGTTTTCATGTCTGATTTTACAGTAACAGACCAGGCGGTAGAAAAACTCAAGGAATACTTGGAGCAGAACAATATCAGTTCAGCCCTGCGTATTGCCTTGATGCAGGGCGGTTGAGCAGGCCCTTCATTGGGATTGGCTCTGGATGAGCCAAAAGACAACGACAACGTATACGACCAGGACGACCTTACATTTCTGGTTGAAGAAGGTCTGATGACCACTTGCGGAGCCATTCGTGTCGAATTTATCGATGCCGGTCCCCGCTCAGGTTTTGGAATCACATCTACCAACTCTATCGGTGGCGGCGGATGCAGTTCCGGTTCCTGCGGATCTGGCAGTTGCGGCTGATCTGATTTTATTTTAGCAAGCGGTGAATACCGACTCCGGGATTCACCGCTTTTTTTTTATTCTCTCCTCTCTCAGTCCCCTGCTTTGCTCTTCAGCACAAAAAATTCTTTGCAAAAACCCTGCCAAAAACTTGACACCCCCCTTTCTCGTCCTTACTTTTCTTATCAAAGAAATTACACAAGTAGATTAAGTTATTCGGTTTTACGATATTTTTTGACTATTCTTACGCAAGAAAAGGGAGGAGAAAAAAATGCAATTCGACAAACTAACCATTAAATCCCAGGAGGCCATACAGGCCGCCCAGCAGCTTGCCCAAAACAACAACAATCAGGAATTCGGAACTGCTCACCTGGTAAAAGCCATTTTGGAGCAACCAGAGGGCGTTGTTGTTCCAGTTCTTCAAAAAATGGGCGTGGATCCTTCCATGGTGCTCATGGAGACAGGCAAGTTACTGGAAAACATTCCGCAGGTAAGCGGCAGTGGTGCCGGACAGGCATATCTGTCAAACGAACTTCGACAAATAGTTGACAATTCTTTCAAGACCGCCAATCAGATGCAGGATGACTTTGTCAGCCAGGAACATCTGTTTTTGACCATCATTCAAGATAGGAAATCAGCCAGTGCCAAAATGCTCAAACAAATAGGCATTGATGAAAAAAGTTTCCTGACTGCGCTTACTACAATCCGTGGTAATCAGCGAGTAACCGACCAATATCCCGAGGATAAATACCAGGCTCTTGAAAAATATGCCCGAAACCTCACCGATGTTGCAAGGCAGGGAAAACTTGATCCGGTTATCGGCCGGGATGAAGAAATTCGCAGAATCATACAAGTTCTTTCCAGACGTACTAAAAACAATCCGATTCTTATTGGTGAGCCAGGCGTTGGTAAAACTGCCATTGCTGAAGGTCTGGCACTTCGAATTGTCAATGGCGACATTCCGGCCACACTTGAGGGCAAACAGGTTGTATCACTTGACCTTGGCTCACTGATAGCCGGTGCCAAATACAGAGGCGAATTTGAGGACAGACTCAAGGCAGTACTCAAAGAAGTGGAAGAACGAGCCGGCGAAATCATCCTTTTCATTGATGAAATTCACACTCTCGTTGGCGCAGGAGCCGCAGAAGGCTCTATGGATGCTTCCAACATGCTGAAACCCGCCCTTGCACGCGGCGAACTCCATTGCATCGGTGCCACCACCCTGGATGAATATCGAAAATACATTGAAAAAGACGCAGCACTGGAACGGAGATTCCAGCCGGTTCTTGTTCAAGAGCCCAGCGAAGAAGACACCATTGCCATTCTTCGCGGCATCAAAGAAAAATACGAACTGCATCACGGTGTTCGCATCCAGGATTCTGCAACTGTGGCCGCAGTCACGCTGTCCAGCAGGTATATTACGGATCGATTCCTTCCGGATAAGGCCATTGATCTCATTGATGAGGCTGCCTCAAAATTACGCATTGAAATTGATTCAATGCCTGCAGAAATTGACAGCCTGGAACGAATCAAAATCAAACTTGAAATCGAAAAGGAAGCATTAAAAAAAGAAAAAGACAAGGCATCTAAAGAACGACTGGAAGAGGTGAACAAAAAACTCGGAGAACTCAATGACAGTCTCACAGCTTTAAAAGGACAATGGACAATTGAAAAAGACATGATCCAGTCCATCCGCCAGGCAAAAGCTGACATTGACGAAGCCAGGGTGGAAGAGCAAAAGGCCGAACGTGAAGGAAACCTGAGCAAAGCTGCAGAGATTAAGTATGGAAAAATCGTGGAACTGCAAAGTAAGTTAGACAGTGCCAAATCCAGACTCCAGGAAATCCAGAAAGACCACCATATGCTCAAAGAGGAGGTGAGCAGTGAGGACGTTGCAGCGGTTGTCGCAAAATGGACCGGCATCCCTGTCGACCGGCTGCTCGAGGGTGAAAAGGACAAGCTTGTTCACGCCGAAGGAGAACTTGCCAAACGGGTTATTGGACAAAAAGAGGCCATCCAATCCGTTGCCAATGCGGTGAGACGTGCCCGAGCAGGACTACAGGATCCGGATAGACCTTTGGGTTCCTTTATATTCCTTGGCCCCACAGGTGTTGGAAAAACCGAGCTTGCAAGAAGTCTCGCTGATTTTCTCTTTGACTCGGAGCAGGCCATGATCCGTATCGACATGTCGGAATTCATGGAAAAACACTCTGTGGCAAGACTGATTGGAGCGCCCCCTGGATACGTAGGCTACGAAGAAGGAGGTTATCTCACCGAAGCAGTGCGCAGACGACCATATGCCGTAATTTTACTGGATGAAATTGAAAAGGCCCATCCAGATGTCTTCAACGTCCTGCTGCAAGTACTGGATGACGGTCGAATGACCGATGGTAAAGGCAGAACTGTCGATTTTAGAAACATTATCATGATCATGACCTCAAATCTTGGCAGTGACCTGATCATGAAAATGGCAGAAAACCAGAAAGGCGAAAAAGCTATCCGTAATCAGATTGAAGAAATACTGCACCACCAGTTCAAGCCGGAATTTCTTAACCGGGTGGACGAGACAATAATCTTCCACAGTCTTTCCAAAGTGGACATGTCAGACATCATCGAAATCCAGCTGGAACGTCTGAAGGAAAGATTGAAAGCAATGAAAATTTCTCTACATATCACCGACAATGCGAAAAACTTCCTGGTGGAAAGTGGCTACAATCCACTCTTTGGCGCACGTCCACTCAAAAGGGCCATCCAGCAACATCTTGAAAATCCACTGGCCATGGAAATCCTGGAAGGAAAATTCCAGGAAGGTAGCTCTGTTGAGGTAGCAACTGAAAATGATAAGCTCATCTTCAGTTCAAGCTAACCATAAAAGGGGGAAAGCTTATTCTGATTCTCTTTCCCCCTTTCTTTTTTATCCAGGATATGTTTGCATAATCCTACTAAAAACATCAAATAACATACAGATCAGCCATCCCGGAGAGAACAATGAGTAGTGATGTAAACGATATAACCATACAATATGAAGAAGAAGGGCAGGTTCTGGTTAAAGAACTGGATAAAGATATCCTGACTAAAGGTGCCTGGGCGACCATCATCTTCCGTTATCAAAACTGGAGTCGTGCAAAAAACGAATTTGCCAAAGAAATGTTCACCATCAGACGTTACCAGAAACGCAATGGTGAATACATCCCTAAATCCAAATTCAATATTTCCAGTGCTGATCAGGCAAAAAAGATAATCGCAACTCTTGACAAGTGGGTTAACGAATAAGAAGAGGATAACTCATGTATTTTCCGGTGGCAGACATTGAGCTTTCTCCTTTCATTCCACCGCTCGTCGCATGCGTTATTTCTTTTTTTACCTCCATGGCCGGGGTTTCAGGGGCATTTCTCCTCCTCCCGTTCCAGGTTAGTGTCCTGGGTTTTAACAGCCCGGCGGTAAGCAGCACAAACCATCTATTCAATATTGTTGCCATCCCGGGAGGAATCTACCGTTTTATCAAAGAAGGAAGGATGCTCTGGCCATTAACATGGCTTGTGGTTATCGGTACCCTTCCTGGCGTCATTGCCGGAGTTTTGATTCGAATTCTTTACCTCCCATCTCCTGAAGCATTTAAATTATTTGTTGGCCTGGTTCTTCTTTATATAGGTATAAAACTTTGCCTTGACCTCACAAAGAAAAAAACTGGTGCCCTGCCACACGCAGAGACTAAAGAATTTAAAATCAGCGACGCGCAGCTTACTGCCAAAACCCTGCGTTACAATTTTAACGGCAGCAGTTATCAAATCAATACCCTGTCTGTTATTTGCCTCAGCCTTATTGTCGGCCTGATTGGTGGGATATATGGTATCGGTGGCGGCGCAATCATTGCCCCGTTCTTTGTGACCATATTTAAATTACCAGTCCATACTGTCGCCGGGGCAAGCCTGATGGGCACATTCATCACATCAGCGATAGGAGTTTTGTTTTTTCAGTTTCTCTCAACATCCTCATTAGCATCAGCACAGCAAATTGCCCCAGACTATCGCCTTGGCTTGCTCTTTGGCCTGGGAGGAGTTGTTGGAATTTATCTTGGTGCAAGAGCGCAACGATATTTTCCAGCACGAATCATTAAAACGATTCTCGCTGCTACACTTCTTTTCACCGCAGTAAAGTACATTTTTTTCAATTAAGAAAACACACCATATCAGCTCATTAGAAAACAAAGGCGTTTCTTTTAGATTTCCTTCACATTTTGTATTGACATCGCCCTCCCGATTGGGTAGTTTGCCGCGGT
>JAOZQU010000235.1 GCA_029932055.1 Desulfocapsa sp. | reverse complement strand
ATCTCACTCTCTCCGCCAGACATACAAAAAGCCCTGTAACTTAAAAAAAGTTACAGGGCTTTTTTTTTATTTTTACTACTCAGATATGATAGCTAAGTAAAAAGCTTCATATGCAGCAACGAAGCAGATGAAGTGTTTATACGACGCCATCACATATAATCACAGACTTAACACTCTATTTTCTGTGGTTTCGCTGGATTTTCCTATCCGGTTGACATAATTGCAGCCCGAACAACTATCCTCCATTATCTCACTCGGGCAAGTTCCTGTTGAACTGCCTTTCCGATTTGATTCAGACTATAAGGCTTACGAATAAGCTGCCCTGCACCCAACTTCTGTACCCTGCTCACTTCATCATTTTCTGAAAACCCACTGACAACAATGGCCCTCACCTCAGCCTGCAGCTCAATAGCCTGCTCAAAAGTCTGACGGCCGTTAATGCCCGGCTCCATTATCATATCAAGCAGCAGCAGGTCAACTCGATGTTCCTGAAGATACTTTATTGCCTCTTCCCCGGAATTGGCAGTGGAAATTCGGTATCCAAAAGCACTCAGCATCTGACTTGCAATAGCAAGCTGCTGTAGTTCATCATCAATAATCAAAATATGCTCACCATTACCCATGAGTGCATCCAAATCCATATTCTCAATCTGCTCAACCAGATCATCACGCGTTACAGGAAAATAGAGAGAAAAAGCAGTTCCCTGCTCATCACTTTTCACAGTAATACTTCCATCATGATCCTGAACAGTATTCCAGACAACGGTCAAGCCAAGTCCTGTTCCGCTTTTACCCATGGTTTTTTTGGTATAAAAAGGCTCAAAGATGTGACCAATATCTTTTTCTGCAATACCTTTCCCTGTATCAGCGATGACTAAACAAACATATTCACCTTTTTCCATATACTGATTTTGTGCCACTGGCCGGTCTATGTATACATTACGGGTGGACACTGTTACAACGCCGTGGTCGCCCAGAGATTCCATCGCATTACCAACCAGATTCATAATACACTTTTTTATATGACCCGCTGAACAGGAAATATTAAAAAGATCCGGCGCAAACTCCCTTTTGCATACGACTCCCTTATGATGATGGGACAATTTCTCGTATTCAGGAGAATCGAAATATGAATTAATCAATGTATTCAGATTTGCAGGTTCTCTGACAGCTGCGGCTCCTCTAGCCACCGTCAGCATATCAGCCACCACTTCAGCCGCCCGTAAACCTGAATCCTGTATTAATTCTAAAGGTTTTCTTAGTTCACTATCCTGTGGAAGATTCATGAGCAGCAACTCTGGATAACTGACAATACCAGAGAGTATATTGTTTAAATCATGAGCTACCCCACCTGCCATCATACCAACAGCTTCCATCTTCAATGACCGGTGAAGCTGTGCTTCCATCTTTTTCTGTTTGCTGATATCAGTAAAAAATGCAAAATTGTATGATTTCCCATGGTATTCAAAAAAACTGAGATACAGCTCCACTGGAAAAAGAGTCCCATCTTTTCGTCTATGGGTTGTCTGTTTAGAATACGATTTTTTAACAGGTGGCCAATTATATTTTGTTACATTCATATCAATGTCCTGAATCCCAAGGGACATCAATTCCTGCTGGCTGTAGCCTAGCATGGTCGCAGCTGCTTTGTTGGCATGGACAATCCGAATATCTTTTAGAACTGGTGCATTCTTTGTCCAAAGAATTGGGTAGGCGCATGAATCGACAGCATATTGAGTCAGCAGAAGTTTTTTCTCGGTATCCTTCAAAAGTTCATCTTGTCTTAAAATTTCCTGATTCTGTTTTTGCAGTCTCCTGTTATATTTTCTAAGCGTATAGTACCTGTAGAGTATAAAAAGAATGGCTGCGATGACAAAAAAAACAATGCGCCAGAGACTTGTATAATCGATACTCTTTTCATATTTAACAGATATCCAGCGATTAAGAATCTGCTGATGATCAACTTTATCAATGGTGGTAATTACTTTGTTAAAAACCTGTCGCAGAAGGGGTTGGTCATTCCTGGTAGCAACACCAAGTTCCCAGCGATCATCAAATTTTCCCACAATTTTAAGTTCATCTGAAAAACCTTTTTGAATTTTGCTGCTAACCGTTGTCAAGGTTCCAATAAATCCATACAGTCCACTTTGGGAAACCAGCTTCAGTCCATCACTCACTGATGGAACATCAACTATTTGCATTTCAGGGTACTTGCTACGTAGCAGTTCACCAAAAGCATACCCTTTCACAACACCCAGAATTTCGTCTTTTACTGAAGTAAGATCAGCAATAAATCTCTGGTCATTCCGAGTGGCCAGAACCAGAGGAATCGACAGATAAGGATCGGTAAAATGCATGTATATCAGACGTTCCGGAGTTGCCATTGCCAGTGAAAGAATATCACATTTCCTTGCCTTGGCGTACGCAATGCTTTCGCTCCAGTTTTGGGTTGGGATCAAAACAATAGGAATACCAATCTTTTTTTCTATCAAATTAAAACAATCTGCACTCATGCCTACATGCTGACCATTTTCAATTTTTTCAAGCGGCATCCAGTCTGGATCCACACACATGGTAATTTCTTTTTTTGCTGCAAGAAAATTCTTTTCTTCTTCGGTGAACAGACTAACGAGTCCTGTGGCTTTTGTAGATTGATTTGGATCATCACCTGCTTTACCTGCAAAAACAGATTCAGCAGCAGAAAGAATACCCAAAATGAAAATCAGAAAAAAGAGGTAGAACAAAGAACGAATTATGTTGGGCAAGGGGAGCATCCTACATCCTCTAGAAGTTAAAAAACAGCAACCATCTTATCCAGTATAATTGATGATATAATATGTATTCTGTAGAGTCAAATTTGAAAACAAATACTGAGTTTTCTTTTCCAGATCGAGAAGAGTAGGGGAAACATGGTAACAGAGATAGAGGAAATAGCATTTTTATAGTCTTAAATAGTCTTGACGCTATCTTTCTGGTTGTGTATAAAGGCCTCTCGAAAGAAATATGTGTGACGTCAGGTTTGAAATATTTGTTATTCTTTTTTTAAGCCAAATTTCCACGCATATTCCTTTCAGCCAGCCTGAAATTTCGTTTTGATAGCCGGGTCCTGTACAATTAAGGATCATGAACTCCGCCAGGCCCGGAAGGGAGCAACGGTAATGAACCCCTTAATGTGTTACAGGGTGCCCGGCTATCATCTTTTAAAACAGCTCAACAGCATTCCACAAACTGTTGCTGTTGTTATCTGACTATAGAATTTTTCAATAAACTCCCGAACGGGTCGTTTCCATGTCCTATTTGGTTCTTGCCAGAAAATCACGCCCCCAGGATTTCAATCAGGTTGTTGGCCAGATACCAGTAGTCAAAACTCTGCAAAACAGTCTTGTTCGAGACCGGGTTGCACATGCTATCTTATTTTCCGGCGTTCGTGGTGTCGGTAAAACGACCCTTGCCCGCATCATGGCCAAAGCCATTAACTGTGAGCAGAGAACTGATGGTAATCCTTGTAATACGTGTCAATCCTGTGTTGAAATAACGGCCGGATCATCCCTTGATCTGTATGAAATAGACGGTGCTTCCAATCGGGGTATCCAGGAAATTCGCGAGCTGAAAGAAAAGATTCGTTTCCTTCCCACTTCCTCAAAGTATAAGATCATCATCATTGATGAAGTTCATATGCTCACCACTGAGGCTTTCAATGCATTACTGAAAACTCTGGAAGAACCGCCTGATCATGTTTTTTTCATGTTTGCCACCACTGAATTACACAAAATCCCCATCACGATTCTTTCCCGTTGCCAGCGTTATGAACTAAAGCGTGTTGCTGCCGAAGATCTTGGAGCACATTTCAAAAAACTTGCGGAGGCTGAAGGGGTTGCTGTAGAACAGGCTGCCCTCAATCTTATTGTCAGGGAATCAGAAGGATCGGTACGTGACGGACTCAGTCTGCTGGATCAGGTTTTTTCCTATGGCGAAAAAACTATCGCGGTGGATGATGTTATTCAGGTTCTGGGGCTTGTCTCCCGTGATATCATTCTTGGCCTTTCACGTGCACTGCTGGAGAACAATCCGGGAGCAGCACTTCTTGCACTTGACGAGACATTCAGCTTTGGTGTGGATCTGAAACGTTTCACCGGTGATCTGCTGACAGCTTTTCGCACTCTGATTCTCTGCAAAATAGATGGCTGCCAGGAACTTATCGATATCCCCCAACAGGAATTTGACGAATTTAAAACACTGGCTGAAGAACATTCCCACAACACCCTCCACATGAAACTTAACCTGCTCATGCAGGGTGTGGAAGAGATGCGTTATTCATCCCAACCCAGATTATCACTTGAAAATACATTTTTAAAAATCATTCAGGCTGATGACGTCATTCCGGTCTCCAAGCTTCTTGCTAAAATCGATACCCTTCTAGCAGGTAAGCCACTTCCGCAAAAAACAACTCGGGATACAATTCACGAAAAAAAAAAAACAACGGAAAGAGTAGCAAACCCCCAGCCAGCCCCTGAACCAACACCAAAACCTGCACCACTGCCTGAATCAACAAAACCTGTCAGCAAACAGGCCGACTCCCTCCCACCATTACCTCCTGAGCAGCCACCGCTGCCTGAAGAGAGACAATCACCTGCCGTCGCAAAAGAAGACAAACCGGTTCCTCACCCTCACCAGCGTGATGTGAGACGTGACTGGCCCGGTTTCATTGAGCATGTAAAAGACAGAAAAGTATGGATGGCACAGGATCTGCAACGAGCTGAAAAAGTCAAAGAAGTTGATGGTGAACTGCAACTCCGTTTTGCTGATAAGGCAAACTGCGCGCTGCTTCGGCAAAAAGAAAATGTAAAGCTGCTCACTGAATTTGTTCTCGATTTCTTTCAGAAAGATCTCAAACTTCATTTCATCACCCCTGATAAAGAGGGCAGTGAAGATTCGGAAGACATAGAAAGTCCTCATAAATTAAGACAGAAACTGGCAAATGATCCACTGGTTCTCATGGCCACTGAAATCTTTAATGGCCAGATCGGTGATATTCGAGTTGGGCCAAGAAGCAGATAATGCTTGCCAAGGCGACTATAAATTCTTAGCGTAATGCCCAAACGAACATTTTATAAAAATATTTTGTAACTATTCAGCAAGGCAACCGGGGTGAAAATTCCGGCATTTATTTTAAAAGTAACAAAAAGATCAACGTCTTGATTTTATATAATATTCACCTTTTGCTACTTAGAAGCGTGTTGTTGTTAAGGCATATTATTTTAAAAAGCACGTCATTCCC
>JAOZQU010000044.1 GCA_029932055.1 Desulfocapsa sp. | reverse complement strand
ACATTTTGTGTCATCACCTCAACTGGTTAAAAGTTGTTGGCAGACAAGGCAAATCTCTTAGCCTGACGGCTATGCCCTGCCCCCGTCACTTATAAATCATTTATAATAATCAGCGTCACTGAACAAATCCCCCTTCGTATCCTTTTCAGAAAGAAGTGGTTTGCCGGTCAGGGGCCAGTCAATGCCAATTTCCGGATCATTCCAGGCAATACAGCGCTCATGTTCAGGGGCATAGAAATCAGTCGTACGATAAAGAAATTCAGCGACATCGGAAAGCACAAGAAACCCGTGACCAAATCCTTCCGGAACCCACAGACTTTTTTTATTCTCAGCACTTAGGCGTTCCCCCACCCATTGCCCGAATGTTGGCGAACTGCGACGCAGATCCACTGCCACGTCAAAAACCTCTCCAACTACCGCCCGTACCAGCTTTCCCTGGGCCTGCTGTATTTGATAATGAATACCGCGCAGCACACCTTTTGCTGAACGTGAATGATTATCCTGAACAAATCTGGTCTTCAGGCCAGTGAGTTCTTCCCATTTTTTTTCATTATAACTCTCAAAAAAAAATCCTCGATCATCCCCAAATACAGTGGGTTCCACCAGTAGTACGTCTGGAATTGCTGTTGCTCTGATATTCATGTTTTAATTACTATTATACATTTTTTCGTAATATTTCTGGTACGAGCCATCAATAACAGATGTCACCCAATCCTGATTTGCCAGGTACCAGTCCACAGTTTTTTCAATACCTTCTTCAAAGGTAACCTTAGGCTCCCAGCCAAGTTGATCCTTAATGAAACCGGCATCAATTGCGTAACGCCTGTCATGACCCGGCCTGTCTTTCACATACGTGATAAGATTTTTTCGTGGTTCACCGGTTGCGGGTAACCCTATTTTTTTATCCAGGGTATCACACAGGAGCGTAACCACTTCAAGGTTCTGTTTTTCATTGTTCCCTCCAATATTATAGGATTGACCGACCTTTCCCTTTGTCAGCACCTCGGCAATAGCCTCGCAATGATCTTTCACGTAAAGCCAATCTCTTACATATTTCCCATCTCCATAGATGGGCAGTGATTTCCCTGTCATGGAATTGTGAAAGATAAGAGGGATCAGTTTTTCGGGAAACTGGTACGGTCCATAATTATTGGAGCAGTTAGTGATAAAAACCGGAAGATCGTATGTATGAAAATACGCATTGACAAGATGATCCGACGAAGCCTTTGATGCAGAATAAGGCGAACGTGGATCAAAAGGCGTTGTCTCTGTAAACATGCCGGTATCACCCAATGAACCATAGACTTCATCTGTGCTCACATGAAGAAAACGTGGCTCACGTCCCTTCCATGATCCATCAAGCCAGGTTTTTCTGGCCGCTTCAAGAAGTGTAAAGGTGCCCACAATATTGGTCTGAATAAAGGCCGCCGGACCAGTGATGGATCGATCCACATGGGATTCTGCAGCAAAATGAACGACCGAATCAATCTGTTCTTCCGCAAACAATTTTTCCATTGCCTGAATATCACAAATGTCTGCCTTAACAAATCGATACTGATCGCTCTCCTCTATGCCTTCTAAATTTTGGAGATTCCCAGCATACGTCAGCTTATCCATATTTATTACTCGCCATCCCGGATGCTCCTGCAGAAGAAGACGGACAAAATTTGCTCCAATAAATCCACAACCGCCGGTAACAAGAATTCTTCTATCCATTTCCAAGCTCACTCGTTTTTTGGTTTTCTTTCCAGGCAAAAACGCCTATGGTTCACAGTTCTTTAAAAAATATAACTTTGATGGCGTAGTAAAAAAGTCTCGGCTCCGTCATTTCCGTGCAGACGCGAGAGCGAGAAATTAAACTTTTCGAAGTCTACGCTATCTACGAAACCATCAACTTTAATACTACATATACCTGTAAATCAAAATAGATTATTCTTTTATAATGAGTAAACAGCTTGAACAAGAAATAGCAAAAAGACGTACCTTTGGCATTATCAGCCATCCGGATGCAGGAAAGACCACCCTTACTGAAAAGCTCCTTCTCTATGGCGGGGCAATTAATATGGCCGGAGCCGTAAAATCCCGTAAGGCTGATCGCCATGCCACCAGTGACTGGATGGCCATTGAGCAGGAACGTGGTATTTCCGTCACCACCTCGGTGATGAAATTCACCTATGGTGATTATGAAGTGAACCTGCTGGACACTCCCGGTCATCAGGATTTCTCCGAAGATACTTACCGTGTGCTCACTGCAGTGGACTCTGCCATCATGGTCATTGATTCGGCTAAAGGCGTGGAAACGCAGACTGAAAAACTGATGGAAGTGTGTCGGATGCGCAATACACCACTCATCACCTTCATCAATAAACTTGATCGTGAAGGAATGGATCCACTTGATATCCTCGCTGATATTGAAGACAAACTGCAGATCGAATGTACGCCTATGTCATGGCCCATTGGCATGGGGAAGACATTCAAGGGTGTCTATAACCTGTACAAAAAACAAATCCATCTTTTTACTTCCAGCCAGGGAACGCGGGATCAGAGTGGTCTGACCATTGACTCTTTAGATGACCCTCGCCTTGATGAAATCCTGGGTAGTCATGACGCCGGGATCCTGCGCGATGATATTGAGCTTCTTGAAGGTGCTGCCAATCCTTTCGAGTATGATCATTATCTCAGTGCCAGCCAGACTCCAGTATTTTTTGGATCTGCGGTCAATAACTTTGGTGTCCGTGAGCTCCTCGACGCCTTTGTGGAAATGGCTCCGCCACCAAGCGTGCGAGCGACTGCAAGCCGGGATGTTGAGCCAACAGAAGAGAACTTTTCAGGTTTTGTTTTCAAGATCCAGGCCAACATGAATCCCGCCCATCGGGATCGTATTGCATTTTTTCGGATTTGTTCCGGGAAATTTACACGGGGCATGAAAGTAAGACATCACCGACTAGGTAAAGACATAACGCTTGCCAATGCAACCATCTTCATGGCACAGGATCGCGCCAATGTGGAAGAGGCATGGCCGGGGGATATCATCGGACTCCACAATCATGGTACCATCAAGATTGGTGACACCTTTACCCCTAAAGAAGAGCTGAAATTTACCGGAATTCCAAACTTTGCCCCGGAACACTTCCGCCGCGTAATTCTCAAAGACCCGCTGAAGATGAAACAACTGCAAAAAGGATTACAGCAGTTGGCGGAAGAAGGAGCAATACAGGTTTTCCGCCCAAACATCGGAACATCTCATATTATGGGAGCAGTGGGTGTTTTACAGTTTGAAGTAACTGTTGCCAGATTGAAAAATGAATATGGCGTTGAAGCAATCTATGAACCCATTGATTTCCAGGCAGCCAGATGGGTGGAATGTGCGGACAAGAAAAAACTTGCCGAGTTTGAACAGAAGAATCAAGCCTCACTTGCCGTTGATGCAGAAGGTTTCCTCACCTATCTTGCCCAAAACGAATGGATGCTCAACTTCTTTATGGAAAAATGGCCTGATATTCAATTCCATAAGACCAGAGAAAACATATAAGGGCGCGGTGTGGGGTTTGCGGTTTTAGGTATGCGGTAAAAGATAACAGAACGGCTTGCGGTTTGAGGTTTACGGTGTGCGGAAAAGAAAAACAGCAAGTTTTAAATCTTTTAGTCTTTTACCGCAAACCGCAAACCTCATACCTCACACCGCGTCCTTAATCTTCAACAAATATAAGCGCTCTTCCTTCGGAAAGAGCTTCAGCGGTTTTTCTTCTGGCAATAGTGATAATACGCTGGATGGTTCCGCGGGAAACTCCCATTTGCTGGCCAGCTTCCTCCTGAGTCAGTCCATCGCGGTCACAGAGCCGTAAGGCCTCCATTTCATCGCGAAAAAGCTCAATCTGTGTAAGCTTTGATAATGGTTTTCCTGTAGGCTTAAAGGCTTGACCACAAAAATTTCCTTGGCACTTCCTGAGTTTCTTTGGTCTTGGTGACATGATTTATCAGTGTTTAGACGGGACACCCCGGAATTTAAAATACAAGAAAACGGTAGAATCAAATTCAGATTCTACCGTTTCTTATTTTACTTCACCATCAACAAAATCTGCATTTATTAATGACAGTCTTTCCCACCGCCACCACAAACTTGATCAACATTCATTATTGGAAGCTGACCTGCAGAGAACTTCTCCATAACAGACGCCGCATCTGGAATTTCGTTTCGGTCGGCCCAGTACACATCTATTCCTACTTCAGAGAAGCCCTGCATGGGTCTTGCCCCTATGCCACCTACAACAATGGCATGAACTCCAGCGTCCTTCAATGTGTTGACTGGAAGCATACATCCACCGGCACCATGCTCAGGAACAGGCAAAGTCTCCACTGAAGTAACCTTATTATCAGAATCCACTTCCACCACAGTAAAAACATCACAGTGTCCGAAATGGTCGGAACGGGAAGCCTCCATTCCTCCTGGATTATTGGTTGGTATTGCTATGCGCATCTTAACATCCTCCTTTACGTCACCGGCATCTCCGGCAAATCTAATATTTAATAAAAAAACAACTGTAACTATTCATAATTGGGTCAGCATACGTAACTATTCGGGTAGTAGCTGGTAATTTCCCTAACCGCTGTCCTGTAACTGTTTAGGAGCGCCCATATCTGTGCAGGCGTCCCGGAGGAATCACCCAAACTACGGGGTATAAGTGCCCTTGGGGTGCAGGCTGAGTTCCTATACGAGCCAGCCTGACCGTGCAGAGATGGGGTGCTCCTGAATAGTTCCCAGTATACACTATTAATCATTGAGGCGTACTGTCAATACCGGCACAGGAGATTTTTTAACAACTCCCCTGGCAACACTTCCAAGAAGAATATCATCCAGCATGCTGTGGCCGTGGGTTCCCATAATCACCAGGTCATATCCGCCATCTGTTACCATTTCTACAATTTGTTTCACCGGATGTCCAACTTTCACTTCAACTTTCGGCTGTACTAAATCATTCCCCAGCTCATCAGCAGCTTCCTGCAAGAGCCTGTGAACACGTTTAATCATCGCTTTCTTACTTTCAGCAAGTCCTTCCAGGTAAAAACCGTTCAACTGTTCCTGTCCAAAATAACCGGCCAGATCATATCCCATACCCGCAGACATCTCCTCTACCAAATCGGG
This sequence comes from Desulfocapsa sp., assembly GCA_029932055.1. Classification (GTDB taxonomy): domain Bacteria; phylum Desulfobacterota; class Desulfobulbia; order Desulfobulbales; family Desulfocapsaceae; genus Desulfocapsa. Next base: position 13,628 of record JAOZQU010000044.1, on the reverse strand, counting down.
AACCACGTTCACAACTGTTAATTCGGCTCCATATTCATGGGCCAGACTAACCGCATAGCGGGCTGCTTTTTTTGCAGTTTCAGAAAGATCTGTTGCATAAAGTATTTTTGTAAACAAAGATCCTTTCATATCGCCTCCAGTATATATTGAACATCATCAATATGGGACAAAATCTGTTGAATTCTTCATTAGATAAATGAATTTTAGCAGCACATGAAGCTAATGAACATATGCACAATGTAGCTATGTCCCATACTCCTGTCAAGAGAAATCATCATAGACAGGATTTAGGTTACAAAATTCTCCTATTCAGAGTATTCTATCTATTGCTCTTGTTAACAAACAAAATAATAAGCTAATCACAAAATACCGAGTAAATCCGTTTCCTTTTTTTTCAGTGAACTATGCGGTTTCATACTTTTTTTGAATAAATATGCGGCACCCATTTTTACATCTCACACTTCTTTTTCTGCTGATATTTCTCGCTGGAAACAGTGTACTGGCAGGCTCTGATCAGGAAGTACAGTTCAAAGACATCACCATAACCACGTCCAATACACATTTGCTGTTATTTGGTATCATAAAAAACGATAAACATAATGAATTGGAAGAGGCTCTTCACAGTGGTATCCCCATGCAATTCAAATTTTTCATCGAACTTTTCCGCACCAGACAAAACTGGCCTGATGAAGAATTGATATCAACGGAATTCACCCATATCCTCAAATATGATACGCTTAAAGAACAATATCAGCTCGAAATTGAGGAGCAGAAAAACAGAACACTCACCTACAAAAACCTTGCTGAAGCCATGCAAACGATGAACGACATCAATGGATTCAAGGTTATCAAGCTGAACAAACTCAAGCCGGACAACTCCTACGAACTTCGCATGAAGGCAGAATTATACAAAAAAACCTTACCCATGAACCTCCATTATGTCATTCCTTTTATCTCCATGTGGAATTTGGAAACCGACTGGCATACCATTGAATTCACCTATTAACCGGGTTTAAGACTATCCATGGCTAAACACACCCCGGATAAAGCAGAGCAGCCGCCGTTACTGGAATTTAGCAAGCCACAGCTCAGCAGAAAGCAGCAACAGCAAAAAAAACGCATTATAAGACGGGTTATCATTACCTGTCTCTGCCTCATTCCTCTTTTTATCTGGCTGGAACGTTCTCTGCTTAATGTGGACATCAGTCTGCCCGTTTCCAGTGATATTCTTATTTTCGGGGTGATCAACCTTAATGTCATCCTCGTGCTTCTCATGCTTTTCCTGGTACTTCGTAACCTGGCAGAGCTTTTTTTTGAAAGTCGTCAAAATGTGCTTGGCTCTAAATTAAAGACTAAGCTGGTCATTTCTTTTATCTCACTCTCACTTATCCCCACTATTCTTCTGTTTTTTATCTCCTTACAATTCGTGTCCACCAGTATGGATTACTGGTTTAATACCAATATTGAGATCTCTCTGAAAAATTCACTGGATCTGGCTAAATCCTATCTCCAGGAGACAAAAGAAGAAGTAGATGTATTAGGAGAAATTGTTGAAGACAAAATTATCCAGCTACAAAAAACAAATCAAGATCCTGCGGATATTGAAAGAAAACTGACCAGCATCCTGGATGTTTATAATACCAGGAATGCTCTCAGCTTCACCCTTATCACCGACCAGCGCAATCAACTCTTTACCGTATCTTCGCCCCTTCTCAGCAGTCAGAGAATGCCTGCAATTCCAATAGCGACACTCGACACTGTTACAGAAAAAAAACAACGTGAAATTGTGAATCAGCAATCAACGACAGGAGACCTGATCCGCCGTGTGAATGTTATTCACCAAAGCCTGCACCCTGATGAAGAAATGTTTCTGGTCACCACCTTGCTCATCAAGAAAGAACAACTGGATCGGCTGAATTTCATCTCTAAAGGTATTGAAGATTATCAACAATTAAAATACCTGAAAAAGCCTTTTAAATTCTGGCTGCTCATCATTCTGCTCATTGTCACCCTGCTCATAATATTTTCAGCCATCTGGTTTGGATTGTACATTGCCAAAAGCATTACCGGACCACTCGACAAAATAGCCTTAGCCACCAGGAGGGTTGCTGACGGCGATCTCAATTTTGTACTGGAAAAAGAATCCAATGATGAAATGGGCCTGCTGGTGGAATCATTTAATACCATGACTTCCAATCTCAACTCCAGTAATGCCAAACTGGCAGACGCCCACCATGCCCTGCAACAAAGTGCAAGAGACGCAAATGAGAGAAGGCGCTACACAGAAATTATTCTGCAAAATGTGGAAGCCGGTGTTATTTCGCTCGATAGTGACGGGAGGATCACCACCATCAATCGCTTTGCCGAAAAATTACTCAACATTGGTAAAGACTTTTTTATAAGCCGAAAATACTCCCAGGTGCTGCCTCCTAAACATGCCTCCATCATCGATGAATTCATCAGCGAACTAAAAATCACCGGTAAATCTTCTGTTCGTCAGCACCTCAAGCTTTCAGTTTTAAGAAAGAACTTCTCACTACTTGTTACCTTCACCCGTCTTGAAAACGAAGACGGAGAACCTTTAGGCTTTGTTCTGGTCTTTGACAATCTGACAGAACTTGAAAAAATGCAACGCATGGCAGCATGGCGTGAAGTGGCTCGTCGCATTGCCCACGAAATCAAAAATCCACTTACCCCCATCCAGCTTTCCGCCCAAAGATTGCGACGTCGCTATCCGGAAATCCTGGAAGAAGAAAATTCCATATTTGATCAGTGTACGAATACCATCATCAAACAGGTGGATGAGATAAAACTCCTTGTCAGTGAGTTCTCTCAATTTGCCAGGATGCCTAAAATAAATCAGGCTCCTGCCGATATCATTACAATGATCAATGAAACCCTTTTTCTCTACAAACAGGCTCATGGAAAAATCAGTTTTACAGTGGAAGAAAAACAAAAAATCCCTGTATTTAGTTTTGATGTTGAACAAATGAAACGCTGCGTTATCAATCTCCTCGACAATGCTGTTGCAGTTTTGCCGGACGGCGGTATAGTCGACATAATACTGACGCTGGGTGATGAAGATGAAAGCGTTTTTCTCCAGATTTGTGACTCCGGGCCCGGTATGACAGAGGACGAGAAACGGAGGCTTTTTGAGCCCTACTTCTCCACAAAAAAGACAGGCACCGGCCTGGGACTTGCCATTGTATCTACCATCATCGCCGATCACAACGGCTACATTCGAGTGCAGGACAACAGCCCCCACGGTACCATATTCACCATTGAGTTGCCCCTGCTTGGCAAAAAGAAAGCTGCTACTCAAACAGATTGAGACCATTTTTTATGCCTAAACACATTCTCATCATAGATGACGAAAGTTCTATCCGGGAAACCCTTTCAGGAATTCTTGAAGATGAAGGCTTCATACCGATCAGTGCCGCATCAGCAGAAGAAGGACTCACGATTCTTGAGGAACAAAATGTTGATCTGATACTGCTCGATATCTGGCTAGGCGATAATATGGACGGTTTGACCGCCCTTGAAAAGATTAAAGAAGTTTACTCTCTTCCTGTGATCATGATCTCCGGCCATGGTACCATTGAAACAGCGGTTCAGGCCACCCGCAAAGGCGCTTTTGACTTTGTTGAAAAGCCTCTTTCCTACGATAAAATCATTCTTGCCATCAGTAATGGTCTACGCTTTGCTCAGCTGGAAAAAGAAAACAAAATTCTGCGGGATAAAACAAGTAACGTCGTTCGGATCACCGGCAAATCAAACGTCATCAAAGATTTAAAAGCACAGATAGAAAGGGTTGCGCCCACTGATGCCTGGGTACTAATCCGTGGGGATCATGGGACAGGCAAAGAACTGGTGGCACAATCCATTCACCGTCATTCCCTGATGCGTGATCGCCCCATGATTGAGGTAAACTGCGCTGCAATTCCTGATGAACTTATTGAGTCAGAACTGTTCGGCCATGAAAAAGGTTCTTTTACAGGAGCTCACAGCTCAAAACGCGGCAAATTTGATCAGGCTGACGGCGGAATCCTTTTTCTTGATGAAATCGGAGACATGAGCATGAAAACCCAGGCAAAAATCCTGCGTATTCTCCAAGAACAAAAATTTGAACGCGTTGGCGGCCATAAAACTATATCTGTGAATGTCCGGGTTCTTGCTGCCACGAATAAAAATCTTGAAGAAGAGATTGAGCGTGGGAATTTCCGTGCTGACCTGTTTTGGCGCCTCAATGTGGTTCCCATTACAGTTCCCAGCCTTTACGAACGGTTGGAAGACATTCCTGATCTGGTAGAAGATCTTATGCTGGGCCTGTCCAGTCGTGGACTGAACAATAAAAAATTTTCAGAAAGTGCGTTGCAAGTTATGAGCAAACATTCATGGCCTGGAAATGTCAGGGAACTGAGAAATTTTGTTGAACGGATAGCTATCATGTGTTCATCCGATACCATTACTGATAAGGATATTTCTCTTTTCCTGAATCCGACAGGTCATCTTCCCTCCACGACCCAGCATTCCGGAGCTAACCGCCCCTATGAAGTTCCCAATTTTAAAGAAGCAAAAAAGGTTTTTGAAAAAGAATATCTGCAACAGAAACTCAACGAGAACAATGGCAACATTTCACAAACTGCCGAACATGTTGGCATGGAACGTAGTCATCTGCATAAAAAATTAAAATCACTAGAAATTACCAGTTAGGAGTAATACCATGGTCTTTCCTGAATATCGTCCCCGTCGTCTTCGTAAAAATGAATCTTTGCGAGCCTTGATTCGTGAAACACAGCTCTCGCCTGCACAATTTGTTTATCCTGTTTTTATCGCGCCGGGAAAAAACAAACGGGAAGAAATCTCATCCATGCCCGGTGTCTTTCGACTGAGCGTAGATCAACTTACGAAAGAGGCAGAGGAGTGTATGGATCTGGGGGTAAACTCCATGATCCTCTTTGGCCTGCCGGAGAAAAAAGATGCCATGGGAACCGGGGCTCATGCAAAAGATGGCATTATCCAGCGTGGTCTTCGAGAACTGAAAAATAAAGCTCCTGATCTCACAATTATCACCGATGTCTGCCTCTGCGAATACACCGACCATGGACACTGCGGATGTCTGATCGGGGATACGGTAGACAACGACGCAACCCTTGAAATACTTGCCAAGGTCGCCCTTTCTCATGCCCAGGCAGGTGCTGACATGGTTGCACCATCAGACATGATGGATGGCCGGGTGGCTGAAATACGAGCCACGCTTGATGAGAACAATTTTGACATGATTCCCATCATGTCCTATGCCGTTAAGTATGCTTCGGCTTTTTACGGACCATTCAGAGAGGCTGCAGACTGTGCTCCACAATCAGGAGATCGAAAGAGCTATCAAATGGATCCGGCTAATGCCAGGGAAGCCCTGCGAGAGGCAACACTTGATGTGGATGAGGGTGCAGACATCCTCATGGTCAAACCAGCAGTTGCCTATCTTGACATCATCAGCCGCCTGAAAGATGAATTCGATCTTCCCATTGCTGCCTATCATGTGAGTGGTGAATATGCCATGATCAAAGCTGCAGCGGAAAAAGGCTGGATTGATGGCGACAAGGTCATGGCTGAAACCATGCTTTCCATTAAGCGGGCAGGCGCGGATATTATTTTGACTTATTTTGCCAAGGATATGGCCAGACTTTTACAGAGATAAAAAAAGAACATCATACCTATGGGAAAATAATATTCAACAGCAGGTATAAGTAGGGGTATAGATAGTTTTTATCCAACGGGCAAAAACTACCTATACCCTGCAGGTAACCTTGCCACTGCATAACTAAAAAGGCATGTGGACGGATTAATTTTGGCGTGATCCTGGAAAACAAACCTCTCCATTTTCCCTGGATTTTCCATTTTTCCTCACTACTTCAAAACAGTTATACCATATTGTGGAAAAACATTGTCCGCTGTTACGATTTTCAGTTTATGAATTTCTGCGGTGGCAATAATGAACCTGTCACATGGATCTGCGTGAATTGCGGGTAAAGTCGTAGATCGTAAACAAATGGCTAGATCAAGGGGCAGGAGATACAAATCGTGATGCTTGATTATTTCCCTAAACCAGTCAACAGGAGAGACCGGTAAAATCAATTTGCCTTTTCGCTGTTTAATTCCAATTTCAAAACCGCTAAGCGCCGAGACAATACACCACAGGCTCATTGTTTATCTGTTCGCACACCTCCCTGTGAAAGCCACAAGAGAGCACAAGTGTCGAGCAGCATCAGATTGTTTCACCCAATCATTCATCGTCGCCAAGAGTTTCTGTGGGATCATACTTTATCTGAATTTTCCCCATAACAGGATGGGCAGCCAGGCGATCCTTTCGTTTGTGAGGGCGAAGGTCGGCTATGGGTTTTCCATTGCGGCAAATCAAAACTTCTTCGCCAGATTGTTCTATTTTTGCTAATAAAGCCGACAGGTTTGTTTTTGCTTCGTGGGTATTTACAACCAGCATCTCAAATCTTCCCTGTGTGATAGTTGGCCGAATCTATTCCAATAGAGTTAATTTACCAGACTAAGCTATTGAGGTAAAGAAGAACCACTGTCATTATGTTTGTCAGCACGATATAGATTGCCCCTTCATGTCCATATCGACACATGATAGACATTATACTGCCACTAATTCCACTAACACCGGTAAACGGTAAGGAAAGCCGGCACTCATTTCAGTACCCCCTTGAGGGCATAGCCGTCAGGCTAAGCGTTAGTTAGTAGTCGTTAACAATTGATTGTTGATTATTTGTGTTATTATTTCAGGAGATTGTCGAAAGAATATTTTTATTAATAATCAATAATCAATTGACAACTGTTAATTATTAATATTTTGAAATAGCACATTTTGTGTCATCACCTCAACTGGTTAAAAGTTGTTGGCAGACAAGACAAATCTCTTAGCCTGACGGCTATGCCCTTGAGGGGTATAAATGCATTGGTGGTACTTGTAACTTGTTCATTTTAATACACTCTCCAGTTTTCTCGGAGTCTCGTACCTCGCTTACCTGTTTTTTAAGACAAGAATTATGGAGTAAGGCAAAAAAAATTCTCTAAATTTTGCCTACTTAAAGCCAAGAATAAAACCTGCCGACTCAAGTGCTTTAATAAATTTACGCTCTTTACTGGGAACGGCAACCAGATACCTGTCACCGGCAGGCAGACAGAGACCACTCATTTTTTTGTTTGTTAGAGCCTGTTTGCGAGCTTCCGGGCTACATTCTATCAGAGTGGCTTTTCCGACACTGACAAAGGCAGTGGATCGATGCTCAACTTCCACAAGGAGTTGTTTCAGTTCCCTGCTGAATTCTTTTGATGATGAAGATTCAAATGTTTTTTTGATCTCCGCAAGAGTTTCACCACCGTTGATCGCGGACAACAATGATGAAACCGTTAATCGCCACCTGTCAACTTCGATACGCTCAGCGATCTTTTCAAGATACAGTTCCTGGCCTGGTGGAAGAAGTGCAATATCGCGAGTAACCAGGTCGGTTCCATCAAAGGTAAATACGTCCTCATCACTTTCCGGTGTGTTATAGTCTTCACAATGGCCCATGGCAAAGGCACCGAGATCATTGATTCGAATATATTGCAAACCATCACAATGGCTGAGATATTCCAGATCATCTGCTCCCCAGCATGAGCGGTAATCCTCATATCTCGCCCCTTGGGGATTCTGGTAGGCAACATCAATAAGACCAAGGGTTGCACAATATTCAAACAGATAGATCAAAACATACCGCAACTGTAACAGTGGCCAGGTGTCATTGTAGTCAAGATGCCCGTAATGTTGATCAAGGAAATAGAGCTTCCAGCCATAATTAACCATCTCAAATGAGTATTCGGATTTTGTCTGCAGCAGCCTGGCAATTTCATCAACACTGATCCATTCCCCCGGTTGCAGATCTTGCAAAAGATTGTTAATCATTGGTCGGCGTTTTACCGGGGTGGTCATGGTGCGACCACGATTTGACTTTTGCCCCTTTATGGCGGTAACACGGGAAAACTCATCGATTATCTTCGTCTTTTCCCATCGTTGCCATGCTATCTGTATGCCGCCCGCTAAATCTTTCTTTAATGCCTTCCGGCCCGCCGGAGTAAGTTTCAAAAACGAGCCATCCGCCTTGGCAAGACCTCCACCCTGCAGCAGCAAAGGCCAGGCAAACGATTGTATGGATCCAATTTCCTGGTCATCGTACCAATCCGGTTCGTAGAGCAGATCAGTAATATTTTTAACTGTGGCGGCCGTGGCTTTACCGGTTTTGGCGCTGACTCGTATTTTTTTATCCGTGGCAAGGGTTAGAAATGTTACTAAATTGGCAAGCGCTGCTCGAGATGTTTCTCTGACAGTCAGCCCCTCATCACGGACAGCATCATTTTCTGTATAGCTGATTGTGTCTTTCAGTGGTATTGGGGCGATTGTTTTTAATTTTTCCAGCAGATCCAAGGGCATATGTTTGCGAATCAGGAAAATATCCAGCAATTCTGCCTTCCGCCCGCCACTCTCTTCTGTCTGTGACCAGGGAGAAGCTCCATATTTATTGACAAACATTCTGAAATCAAACGTACCGTCCCAGCTATGAACAGTTTCAGATACTGCATGTTGAGCAAGAAAAGGAAGTTGTTCAAAAGTCCATTGCAAATCACTGAACACTATTTGCACTATTGCCTGAATCCGATCATTTTTTCTGGATGGCACTTCAGGACAAATTAAATCCGCCAGCTTTTTCAGCGTTGCTGTCAAATATTCCGCATCCAGTGCCTGATCTAATGTGGGGTACCCCATATCCCTTTGAGCCATATTTCACCTGAAAATATTTTGTTTTTTTGTTACATTCCTCTGCTAAGCATTCAAGCCCTGTATTCTACCTCAAACAACCCCTTCTTCACAATGAACAATACACAAAATATTAATAAACGCATAGCTGAGTACCGCGCCCTTCCTCCACTGCAAAAAAGTGTAATACAAATCCTGACGGTCAATGTTGACCATTGCAAGGTTGGCATAATGCAGGATTGCCTTAATGATATGGGATTTCGACGAGACAATGACAGGGAACTGAACACGAACAGCATACAACCCCTGCAACAGGAATTGATCAGCAAAGGATTGCTGCTCAAATCAGTCAAAGGGATAAGTTGCCCGGAATCAATTCGCAGGCAGGCATTGCGGGATATGTTGCTTGAGGATAGCTTCCGGCAGACGGCGAAGTTGCTGCAAAAACATATTCCTTTGCCTGCTACAGGCAAAAAAGCTAATCCGTTTAAAAATTATCAACAGGTGATTCGATCCTTTCAGATTGCTCTGTTTACCCATAAATCCACTAAAGAACTCGACACCATTGAAAATTATTATGTCTATCGTTATTTTCGTGACGATTATCGAACCAACAACCTGTATTACTCCATACTGAATGCCCCCTTTTCCATGGAAATCATGGATGCAATACACCCAAAAATCAGGTTGGAGGTCACCCTCTCTCTACTGCTGCGTACCAGCGAACTTCTAGAACCTGCAAAGGATATCCTGCTCTATCTTGACAGTACCTACCATGATGAAATCTCAGGGAAACGTGCAGCAATGAAACTGATAAGTTACCACTTGCTTTGTGGTAATAAAAATTTTGCCCATTCATTTGCGGAAAACCTGGAGGAAGAGCTGAAACCCGAACAGCTCAGCCGTATGGCCTGGCTTGAAAGTATCAGTGGTAATCATCAGCAGGCGGATAATTTTTTTGAGCAGAGTATACAATGTATAAAAAAACGAACCGGCATGCGAAAACTGTTTTTGCAGAGCCATGCAGGGATCTTTCATCTGTTATCCCTTCTCGGGGATGGCAGAAGTGCAGCTTTAAAAAAAGCTATTGCCTATATCGATATAGCCCAAAAAGAGAAATACCCGATTTCCTCCATGACGGACGCCATGAGGCCGATCTTTGCAGATCAGCTGGGAGTAGCTGCTGCTGAACTGCAGTCAGCGGATTTGGAATCGCTTACGGAAACGGATTATCCCCTTCCTTTTTTTCTAAGTAATCTTTTTCTGGCATGGAGCAATCCCTCAGCAGCCAAAGAAAATATTTTAAACATCGGTTATGTCAGAGACAGGGCTCTAAAAAATGACTATTTCTGGCTTGCTGCTGAATTGTCCGCCTTGCTGGAGCTTCTTGGCAACAATAAGGTAAAGAACCGCAATCTAGCAGCAAAACTACATAAAGCATGTGGCACAGTCAGCTATGTTCATCTGGTCAAAAAACAGCCAAAATGGGAAAAAACCCTTAAAGCCCTGTTGCATATTGCAGACCCGGGAAAGAAGCCAAAAACAGTGTCCACGGCTGATCAACGACTAATCTGGTTATTTAGTCATAGTAAAACGCACAACTTTTGTTATATCAGCCCTCGCCTTCAAGTAATCAACAAAAAAGGCACCTGGACCAAGGGAAGAGCTGTGGCTCTTAAAAATCTATATGAAAATAATCATACCATGGAGGGGCTTACAGAACAGGATCACAGGGTATGTCGTGCCATCAAAGAGGAGTATTACCGAACCAGCTACAGATATGGCAAAACCGAGTATAATATTGATAAGGATATTGCCATACCGGCACTGGTTGGTCACCCGCTTCTTTTTCTCGAAAATTCGCCTGGAGTAAGGGTTGAACTTGTTCAGGCCGAGCCGGAAATGCAACTGATAAAAGAAAAGGGCAAACTCAAACTCGCTATTTTTCCTGCCCGGAGCAGTGATGGATTGATGGTGATCAAAGATACACCCACCCGTTTCAAACTGATCCGTTTTTCCAGTGAACAAAAAGAAATTATCGATTTATTGGGTAAAGAACTGACCATCCCAAAATCCGGCGAAAACCTGGCAAAAGAAGTAGTGAATTCTCTATCGTCAGTTATCACGGTTCATTCCGATCTGACAACAGGAGTGAATACGAAACACAAAACCGTAAAAGCCGACACAACTCCCCACGCCCATATTATTCCCCATCACGATGGAATCTGTCTGGAATTACTGGTAAAGCCTTGCGGAACAAGAGGTTCCAGTTTCAGACCCGGCAAGGGTGGGAAAAGTGTGTTGACCGAAATTAGAGGAAAAAAGATCCAGGCAGTTCGTGATTTTGCCAAAGAGAAGAAACAGCAAAACAAAATTATTCAGTCCTGTTCCACCTTTCATCACCTTGAAGAAATAGAAAATCAGTGGCAGGTAGATGACCCGGAGGATGCACTGGAATTACTGCTCGAATTAAAAGAATGCGGTGATGAGGTAATCCTTGAATGGCCACAGGGAGAAAAACTTAAAGTGCGAAGGAAAGTATCCTTTAACAGCTTTTCCATGCAGATCAAACAGGAGAGGGATTGGTTTAAGGCCACAGGATCACTGCAGATAGATGATACCCTTGCCCTTGATTTGCGTAAACTGCTGGATATGCTCAGCCGAGCCACCGGCAATTTTATTCCCTTGGATGATGGCACCTTTCTTGGCATAACCGCCCAGTTACGTAAACGGCTCCATGAGTTGAAAGACTTTTCTGAAGGCCATGGAAAGGGAGTACGCTTTGCTCCACTAACAGCCCTGGCCCTGCAGGATCTCACCGATGAAGCCGGACAACTGAAAACTGATAAAGCCTGGAAACAGCATTGTAAACACCTTGCAGAAGTTGTTCATCCGCAGATTCCTTCCACCCTTCAGGCTTCACTACGAGATTATCAGCAAACAGGATTTCAATGGTTGGCTCAGCTCTCTCATTGGGGTGTTGGGGCTTGTCTGGCAGATGATATGGGGCTTGGGAAAACCGTCCAGGCCCTGGCTGCTATTTTGCTTCATGCATCCCATGGAGCAACTCTGGTTGTAGCACCTTTATCCGTCACTTCCAATTGGCAGGAAGAGGCCAGTCGTTTTGCTCCCACTTTAAATGTGCAGGTTTTTGGATCTGGAGACAGGCAACAACACATTGACAACCTGAAACCCTTTGATCTGCTTATCGTGAGTTATGGCTTGCTGCCATTGGAGGCAGAACTGTTAGGCGGGGTAAAATGGCAGACCGTGGTTCTCGATGAAGCGCAGGCCATTAAAAACATGCAAACCAAACGATCAAAAGCAGCCATGGATTTACAGGCAGAGTTTAGGATTATCACCACCGGCACCCCGATTGAAAATCATCTCAGTGAGTTGTGGACACTTTTTAATTTCCTTAATCCCGGCCTACTGGGATCTTTCAAGAAATTTAATGAAAAGTTTGCTATTCCCATTGAGCGTGATCAGGACAATGAGGCGCGTAGCCGTCTTCGTAAACTGATACGGCCCTTTATTCTGCGTCGTTTAAAAAGTGATGTCTTGCAAGAGTTGCCAGCCAAAACTGAAATTACCCTTAAAGTGGAAATGAGCAAAGATGAACTGTTGCTTTATGAAGCTCAACGATTAAAAGCCCTGGAAAATCTCGCTGCGCATGATGACGAAGGCGCTGGACAACAACATTTGCGAATCCTTGGTGAAATCATGAAATTGCGCAGATTATGCTGCAATCCGAGCTTGGTCTTACCGAATTGCAAAATAGCCGGTTCCAAGCTAAAAGTCTTTGGCGATACTTTGCGGGAATTACTGGATAACAACCATAAGGCGCTTGTGTTCAGTCAATTTGTGGGGCATTTGGAGATTATTCGTGAATATCTCGATACAGAAAAAATCAGTTATCAATATCTGGATGGCTCAACCTCCATAAAAAACAGAAAACAGCGTATAGCCGATTTTCAAAATGGCCGGGGAGATGTATTTCTCATCAGTCTAAAGGCAGGAGGGGCAGGGTTAAATCTTACCGCTGCTGATTATGTCATCCACATGGATCCATGGTGGAATCCCGCCGTGGAAGACCAGGCATCGGACCGGGCACATCGGATCGGCCAGGAAAGACCTGTTACTGTTTATCGTCTGGTAATGAAAAACTCCATTGAAGAGCAGATTGTTGATCTGCATAAACAGAAACGTGACCTTGCCGACAGTCTTCTTGAAGGCACTGATACCGCAGGAAAAGTATCCGCGAAAGAGTTACTGAGTCTTTTGCAGGAAGAAAACCATCTATCCAAAATTAACCCTCTCGATGACCTGACATAACTACGAAAAACAGCTCAGATGTCTTCAAAAACCCGCAACAACAACTCCCCAGGAATTACCAAGAAAACCTCATCGTTCCATCCAGTTAAGCAGTAACAGAAAACGAACACCACGGTTCCAGACCATACAACATCTGATGTGGGCAAGCTATGCAGGCTTGCCGGAAAGACACAGTATATTGCAGAGGGACATCTTACCTGCTGAAATATTAATTGAATCAAAACGCGAAAACATATCAAAGTTTACCGCACATAAACCATAGCCCGACAAACGAAAACAAAAGTCTGGCAACATAGGTTTTGACAGTCCATTGTGATGGCAAAATACAACCATTCCCCACTTGCATCTTCCACTTGTTAAATATATTGTCACATGATTCAAACGAACGATTGAACGAAAACTTGATTTAAAAAAAATAGTAACAAAAAAGGTAACTATTCAGGAGCACCCCATCTCTGCACGGTCAGGCTGGCTCACATAG
>JAOZQU010000234.1 GCA_029932055.1 Desulfocapsa sp. | reverse complement strand
TGTATTGTCCTGCAAGTTCACTGACAGACCAGCCTACTGAAGAAAGAGCGCTGGTAAGAGCTGCTGCAACCCAAAGACACATGATTGAGCCTGCTGCGAGGATAATTCTACTTGTGGTTTTTGATGTATTATTAGTCATGGTGTTCTCCTTGTTTGTTTCTATTTTGTTAGCTTTCAATAATTGTATTTTTTTATTCTATTAACCAAGTACAGCGGTAAGGTAACCTTTTACAAGACTTAAAGGGCCATTACTTATCAATGCGCTTACGAGGCAAGCAGCTCCCCAGAGACCTACGAGAGCAGCCATGGACATTCCAAGACCAAGGGCGAATTTAGAAGTTTCGTATCCGGCGTCAACGTTATTTTTAGTTGTTGTTTGTGTGTTTGTAGTCATGGTGTCCTCCGTATTTGATTAAGTTTCTATTATTCTCTGTTTCTTTGTATTCTTAATTGCATCAATGATGCCAGTTTGTGAATTGGTGTAAGGGGGGGGGTAATTGTTCCTATGTTGCTGATGTTATAAGTTATTCTCGTCCGAGGTGGTTTTTTTCGTGTCGCTACACATGTGGTGCATGTGGGTGGGGTGGTGATCAAATATGTTGCATTGTGGTTGAAAGGTGTGGTTTTTGTGCTACGAAAGTGCTGTGTGTCTTGTGGGTAGGTGTGGTAGTGCTGGGGAATAACTATCTATTGAAATAATGGGGCGGATTTTTACAAGGAGGCGAGAAGAGTATGAGAATGTTGTAGATACCTCAAAGATTAGAAGGTGACGTTTGTTTAGTATGTTGTATGGGTATCTTAAAAGAATCAGCCTATCAGGTTAACTTGTCAGTTGTATTCAAAAACCAAGCTTGCCATGGGATATCTTTTCCTACTGAAATGCTGATTGAGTTACAATCGATAGTAGATATTCTGATGTTCAACTGTTACAAATCCAGCGACTGCTATGTTAAACAACTATTCATTCCTAAAAAAACTATCCAATACGACATTTTTTGGAAATCACTCTTTTCCGAAGGCCTTTACCCAATCCATGGCTGCAGAGCATGCTTTCTCGCCATTAGATGCCATGTTATCGGTAAAAAGCCATTGGTAAGGAACTGTTACCACACTGGTTGCAAGGCCAAACACAGTTCCAAGAACACCACCCGCTGTCACTCCAATTGTGTAATCGGTAAATGGGCCGGTTACAGTGATCGGAGTTGCCAGACTAAAAAAATGGGCTGATTTGGGGGTGGGTTTCATATGAAAATTGATATCATTTGTCTTGAAATTGATCTCCCCCTTTCCCTGTACTCGCAGTCTACTGGTATCAAGTAAAAAAATCTCAGGATGCATAATACCATCCTCAAGCAAAAAATCTCCTGCCAGACAGTTCACCTCTGATTCTCCTTCCTTCATAAGTGCAGGTAGTGCAGCAGTGATAATATTAACTGCCCAGAGATCAATAACACCTGACTTGAACTCCTCAGGTACCACACCAAAGCGAAGTGTCCCACTAAGATGTTCTTTGAGCTGCAGGGGATTGCCCGCTTTTGACTTTACATCAAGGCTTACATTCAATTCACCTTTCAGATCACTATCAGGCTTAGCCCGCCTGACCAAAATACCGTAGTCCAGATGCTCGATCTGCATACTTAGCTGAGCCTCTGTGCCGGTGCTGTCAGGCCTGATTCCTCCCTGTATCTGAACAGCGCCTCCTGGGAGATCAAGACTCAGAGTATCCAGAGAATAGAGGCCATCTGCAAGACTAGTCAAAAGATGCCCGCTGCCCAATTTATCAGTTCCTGAAAGAACCTCCTTTACATCAACTGTAAGAGTACCTTCAAGTACTGAAGCCAATTCCTTACTGAACAAATTGTTCAAACTTCCACCACTCGTCTCTTTTTCTTCCTCTGCAGGTTCATGACTAATTTTTTTCTTCTCTGTTGTAAGCGGAGACCAGTCACCCAAACGAAAATCGTCCAGTTGAATGGATTCTGCACTCAGCCTGGTATTGAAATTTATGGGAAAAATGATCTTGTCATTTTTATTTTTTCTGCCACTGAGCGCCATCTCGCCATTTAAGGTTGAATCGCCAACCGCAACAGCCATGTCATGGAAGCTAAGAGTGTTTTTATCTTTTTTTAAAGCACCCTGTACAAGATAGGGGCCAAGAGGAGGCAAATTAAGCCCAAACACTTCGTTCAAATGATCCAGACGGTCGCCTTTTAAAAGCGTACTCAGGTCGAAACTGTCAACCATCTCATTTTTACGCTTTAACCGCCCTGCAATGGTGAGTTCTGCATCTGCAAGACTGGCATGTAAATCCAAGACCAGTTCTTTGTTATCATTCTTTCCAAAAAGACCATCTTCTGTTATTTTTAAGGAAAGAGGCGCGGAATTAACAGAACCGTTGAGAGATATTTTAGCGGGAGCAGTGGGGTTGCTCTCATATTTCGCCTCTTCGATGTTAATAAGCAGCGGTTCTTGAAAAACACGCTCCATTGACCATTTGCCGCTTCGAATTGTCAGCTCCTGAGAGCTTTGCAGCAACAAATCCTTGATGGTGTTTCCCCTGAATTTGAGGTCAATTCCTATATGTTTTGCGGTTACATCCGGCGCAGGGCTAATTTGAAATTCCTGCAGTAACTGAGGCAGATTAAAATCTTCAGCGGTCAGTTCCAGATGAATAGTCGGGATTTGCCGGGTGAAATCTGCATCTGCATTACCACTAAACAGTTCATTGGCCACTGTGGCCTGGAAAGGTGATCGGGTGATCTTTCCATCTTTTACCACGGTGGAAAGTTTGATGTCAGAGATATTGCCTCGTCCGGTTTCTAATCGCTCAATATGCAGATTGATCAGTGCATTTGTTGCAAGCATATTTTTTTGTTTTTGCGTCAATATTTCCTTTGTCAGCAGTGTTCCGATCAGTGCAGTTTGTTGTTGTATTTCTGCTGCTTTTTCTTCTTTATTTTTGATCGGTTCCGGAGTTCCGCCTTCTTCCTGAGGATTTTTTTCCCCAGGTTGCAATAGTGAGCTGATATCAATTTCATCACTGTGAACTGATACGCTCAGCACGGGCTTTTTTTGCGAATCAAGTTTCTGTTCTGCGTGAGCATCCACGATCAATTCATTCAAACGCAGGCTTTCCAACGCAAGCGACCAGCCTTCCGTGTGCAGACTTCCTTTGCCCTGTGCAGAAAAGTCACTGTTTTTTCCGATAAACTTCTCCACCGGATCTAAAAAACCGCAAAGTTTTTCTCCGTTTAATGAAAAATGGAAATCACCAAGGGTGTTATCTTTTTGGCCTGAGTAAAGCATGCCATCAAAAAGTAGATCAGTATCACAGGCTTCCAATTGTAAATGGAGGGGAAAAGTATGAACATCCGTGGCATCTTCGGGTCTGCCTGCAATGGATTCAATATGAAACGGACGATCGAGCACCCTCCCTGAAGCAGAAAGGATAAATGGATTGTTGGGTCGATGCTGCAAAGAAAGCTTACGAGTCGAGAAAAGCTGAGTAGACTGAATTTGGAGGCTGCTGTCTCCGATCTCCAAGTCAAGATCAAGCTCTTTAATCAACTCCGGCAAAGTATTTCCACTGGTTCTGGCTGTAAGAGCAATATTCCCTAGTTCTCCGTCGTAGCCCTGATGCTTGCTAAAAGCAGCAAACATTGGTGCTAACTGTGTGCTCCTGCTGCCAAAATCAAGTTTAACAGATGGTATTGCTTTGTTTCCAAATATTTCAAGCTGCCCCTTAGCCGGAACATCCATAACGACACCGGAAAAGGGCATAAGCAGATCCCCGTCAACCAGAGAGACAGCAGCCTGTAAAGTATTTGCATAAAAAGTATTTGTCTGAAGCGTTGCAATCTTGAGATGAAGATCACTATCCAGAAATTGCAACTTCTGCCAGGGAAGAGTTGCAGATTCGCTGCTCTTTTGTTTTTCCACTGGAGTAGATTCTGCTTGTTTGCTTGAAAAAGCGGAAAAGAGAGCAGGATGAAGAATCGGAATATCGATATTCCCGGACAAGGTTGGTTTCGGATTATGGAAAGAGAATTCCAGATCGCCATTCAGTGCACTGTTGAGGGCGGTTAGTTCAATCCCTGTGAGACGAATCATTCCCGGATGCAACCCAATATTGGTCTGCAGAAAAAAATCACCGATATCCGGTATAGAAAATCCAACGGCTGTCCCTATTTCCTCAAGGTGTGTTCCTTTAAGGGATATAGTCAAATACCCTCCTGTTTGATGCTCATTTCTAACAAGAGTTCCATTCAGATTCAGAGTTGTATCGGCAAGCCTTAATGTGCCCTCTGTCAGGGGCCATGATTTTGTATTCTCTAAAAGATCACCAAGGGAACCACCTTTGAACTCAAGGCTCACGGCTTGTTCCGTTAAGAATCCATGCAGGGAAAAATAAAGTGGGCTATCCGGCGCGCCTCTTCCATGTGCTTCATCAATATTTAATGAATAGATTTTGCCGCTTAACTCATCAAGATAAGAGAGGTGAACATCATGTAAACTAATGCGCTCCAGGCCTGTCAATGCGTGGGATGATTGCTTTGTCACTGTGTCAGATGCTGGCTCACCAAAGCTGTAATTTGTTGTATGATCAGACTGGGTGATCAGTTGCAGATCCACACCTTCAAAGGTGAGATCATTGATGAGAAAATTGCCTTTAAGCAAAGGAAGGAGACTGATTTGCCCGTGCCCACTCTCCACCGTCAGCAGATGACCTTTTTCTGACCAGTTCCTTGGATTACCAATGGTGAGTCCGCCAAACTCAAGAGTCGGTTTCAGGGATGGTTGAAGACGAACCGGTCCATGAAGTATAACCCTACGATCCAAGAGATGAGTTGCAAGGGATTCCAGGCTGGAGTCGAGAAAATCAAGAGGAATAGAGATTCCGGAAAAGAGTAAGAGAAGCAGAAGAGACAGGATCGATAAACTGGCAGCAGTGGCCTTTTTCATTCGTTGTTTCATAGGAGGATTTACATTTTTAATACATTATGCTTTGTTTTTTTAGGAAGATAGTATATTTTCCTATTGAGAATAGCATTTATTTTCAACTGACCATACTCCTCCTTTATGTAGAAATCAGCTATTCTTTCCTTTCTTATCAGTTGCCGATGATAACTAGAACTTCCAAAGATTTTTATTGTTTTCCTGCCTCATATCCGGGTGAGTTTTGAAATGACAGCATCTGACAAAGAAAAAAAGTCAATATCTACTCATGTCGATAAAACTCAAATTCACCGACATGGTACATCAGATCAGAAAGTTGATTGTAGAAAAAAGACGATCTCGTTTGACCTGA
>JAOZQU010000002.1 GCA_029932055.1 Desulfocapsa sp. | reverse complement strand
GGCACAAATAATTAATAATCAATTGTTAACGACTAATGACTAACGCTTAGCTTGAGGGCTATGCCCTCAAGAGAGCACTGAGCTAAGTACTGGCTTTCCTTGCCGTTCATTGTCGATATGACAAGTGAACTTGCCTGTTCCGAATATACCTGACAGAAAATATTTTCCGTGCAAAGGTGAAACGGTACATGTTTTGCATGATAACGTTGCAGGGGGGATGTCATGGTTGTTAAAAACTCCAGACAGCCCAGCCTGCAACGGATAGCTTTATTTACTGAAATAAAGCACTAAAAAATGGATTCTATTTTTGTAATCCAAATATCATAATTCATATAGTTCATGATGATCTGTCGTCAGCTCATATTTCTTGTTATCATCCTACTCAATACATCGGTAGCATCACTGGCCGATCAACGCAATCTGCAGGTAAGCTTTTCGTTTATACCTACCTTGGATTGCATTACTGCCGGTTTTCGTCTTTATGACGATAATGAGAATAAAATATGTGAAGTGGTAGATCCTGCCGCAACAGTAATGACTTGCCCTGATGTAGAAATTACGGGAAGTGAAGCTGTTTTTACGCTCACCAGTTTTTGTGACGATGGGCGTGAAAGTTGCCACTCTGCACCTTTTACCATTGCAGTTTCGTCAGAAGAAGTCTTATCTGCACTGATTCAAGCGGATCCTGTATCAGGAGCGCCCCCTCTTGCAGTCACTTTAGATGCTGGCAGTTCCACAGGTGCCATTACTAATTACCATTGGGAATTTGGAGATGGCGAAGCCCCTGTTGACGATATAATGGTTACACACCAATTTGTTTTTGCAGGTGTTTATACTGTTACCCTTACCGTGACGGAGAACACAGGTGCTGTCTCCACAGTTCAGCAAATTATCACCGTTACAGAAAATTCATCTGAAAATCATCCTCCGATAGCTGTTATCTCGGCATCAACATCAGTTGGTAACAATCCTCTGGCTGTCATTTTTGACGGAACAGGATCCAGTGATGTAGACAATAATCTTTTACATTATACCTGGGATTTTGGTGACGGCAGCCGTGATAGTAGTAATACGCCATTGGTAACACACACCTACGTTGTCGCCGGTACATACCGGGCAACTCTCACTGTTTCAGACGGAATTGATCAAACAACAAGCAGAGCAATACCGGTCATCGTGTCTGGCAGTAATCCGGAAGAGATTGGACCGACAGCCACCTTTTCTACAAACCACCAATCGAAAACAATTCCTGTGCAAGTTAATTTTGACGGTTCCGCTTCAACTTCGATTACTGATAATGGCACGATCATACAGTATGATTGGAACTTTGGTGATGGTAGCACAGGTACAGGTCAGTCCAGTAGTCATGTGTTTGTAATGTCTGGTAATTACACGGTAAGTCTGAAGGTAACCGACAGCGCTGGCAGCACTGACGTGGCGACCGCCAAGATTATAGTGACTGAAAAAAATTCTACAGGAGGTATCATGCCCCTGTCGGCAATTTATAGCCTGTTACTTTTGAATAATAATAAAGAGTAAAGTGACATTTTAGCTTTTTATGAACGTGTCGCAAGTCATTGATAATCTAATGTATCATTATGTTATCTTGTAGCATGAAGTGTAAAGCTGCTGCTGGTGGAGGTTTCTAATGCGTTTTTTGTTTTTCATCATTGTTCTTCTTTTTTCCTGCGAAGCACTGGCGGATTCCCTTCCCGCAGTTGCCCTGACAACTTCTATCGATACGGTAAGATCCGTACGATTTAGCTGGTCCCCTAATCAGGAAGAGATTAAGGGGTACAAACTTTATTATAAATTCGACACAGAGAGTGGTTCTGATAATATTGGCACCAGCCTGAATGAAGGTAACTCACCCATTGATGTCGGTAATGTGACAAACTTTACTCTCACAGGTCTCCAGGAAAATGGTCGTTATTCTTTTTCCATCACGGCATATCTCGAAGAAGAAGAAAGCGACCACTCAAAAGAGCTAATTATATGGATCGGAGAACCGTTGCCCCCATCCATTCAGGCTGTTATTGAAGTACAGTAGGAAATTCAGCAGAAGGTTATTCCGGCTGAATAAAGTCGGCAAGAGCGTTAATTGTTGTTACATGGCGGCGAAATTCTTTGCTGTCCACAATCCTGGTAGCAAATTGGCTCTGCAGGCCCATTGAAATCTGCAGGGCATCCAGCGAATCAAGAGCAAGTTCACTTTGATCTGAAAATAGGGCTATATCATCGGCCAATTCATCAGGTGCGAGATCGTCGATGTCACATTCTGTGAAAATCATTGTTTTAAGGCGTAGCTTTAACGCCTCATCCTGCGAACCTTTCATATTCCCCTCTTTGTTCTATAGCTGAATATCAGCCAGGCAATCATGAGCAGGCCTACTCCAAAACCTGCCAGTGCCAGTGATTCTTTAATAACCGCCTGAGCTCCGAGACCACGGAGGAAAATATCCAGAAATCCTTCAAGTCCCCATGACATCGGGGAGATATTAGTGAGGGTCTGCATTACCTGCGGCATGAAAAATTTTGGCACCATGATTCCGCCAATGGCTCCGAATAAAATATTACTGATCCCGCCAATGGTTGTTGCCTGTTCTACAGTGTTCACCGATACTGCGATTAAAATTGATGTACCGATGGCAGCCAGGCTGAGTCCTGTTGAGACCATAACAAGCCCGGCGATGGAATTTCCAAGGGTTAATGCCTCAGCGCCAAGCAGTGGGACGATGAATATCCCAACTCCAATCATCAGCCACACCTGAATCTGATTAATGACCATATATGGCACGATTTTTCCCGTAAAAAGGGCAGGAATAGATATGTTCATGGCATGCATGCGCAGCAGTGTATTCTGTGTACGTTCATTGATGAAAATGGTGGACATGGGGATAATGATAAAGAACATCCCGAATACAATCCACGAAGGAACGCTTTGCTGGGTGGAGCTTGGGACTTGTTCCGCTTTCATACCATTATAATGGATATCGAGCACATCCTGTGCTTCAAAGGAGAATCCGTCAAGTTTTTGTGCAATATCAGGTAGAAAGATTTTCAGGTCGTTTTGTATTTTTTGTAATCGTTGTTGGCGAATAATTCCTGCGAGTGCCGCTTTGACAAGTGACACCATTTCCGGTTTCACATCTGCTGCAACATCAATATGTAAAAGAGCTGTGTCGAGCTGTTTTTTACCCAGATTTTCAGTGAAATCTGACGGAATACTGATAACAAAATGTACATCGCCGTTCAGTGCCTTTTGGAGTTCAGTTTGATCCTTGATAACCAGATCGTGTTTTTGAAAAAGAGTGTTTACCCGGAGGAGAGTGTTTACTTGCTCACTTTGGACGGTCTGGTTCCTGTCAATTATCGTATAGTTCAGCAATGCATGGTCATTGCCAAAGGTATCTTTGAGTGCCATGGACATGATAAGGATAAATATCGAAGGCATGATGAAGAGTGCTGCAAGTGCATGTTTATCCCGCATGATAAGAATGAACTCTTTTATGAGCATTGCCTTAAGCATCAGGATTCTCACGAGAGGTCAAACTGATAAAAAGAGACTCAAGGTTTATACTGTCGTAGCGGATTTGCTTGAGCTGGATATCTTTTGCTTCAAGATCTGCGAGCAGTGCTGCCATTTTTTTACTGTTTGGACGGAGTACCATCAGTTTATTTGAATTAAACAGTTCAGTACCATCATGTCCGTCCGCTATTTTACTGAGTTGTTCCCTGTTTGGGTGAATACATTCGATAACTGCGGAATGGTCATTGTTATTTTGTAACAGACTTGTAAGCGATCCCTGGCGGACGATCTCTCCAGCATTGAGAATGGCTGCTTCATCACAGATTTTTTCAATCTCTTCCATGTAATGCGATGTGTAAATAACAGTTTTATTATCGTGTTTGAAAGAACGAATGGTCTCGAGAATTTCACCACGTGATTCAGGGTCAATGCCAACGGTTGGTTCGTCGAAATAGAGGATGTCCGGATTGTTCAGGAGTCCGATTGCAATATTGAGTCTGCGTTTCTGGCCTCCAGAGAGCGTGCTCGCCTTTTTTTCAGTGAGTGGTTGAAGGCGGTTAACAGAAATTGCATAATCGATATTTTTGCGCAGGGTTTCACCGCTGATAGATTGAATGCCTGCAAAAAAACGGAGATTTTCAATAACACTTAAATGGTCATAAAGGGCAAGTGATTGAGGGATAAAGGTGCTGCGTCTGCGAATGGCTTTTAAATTTTTGCGCAGAGGAAGACCTAAGATTTCAATTTCACCTTCCTGAAAATTGGTCAATCCATTAAGAATTGAAATAAGTGTAGTTTTTCCGGCGCCGTTGGGGCCGAGGAGACCAAAAATAATACCTTTTTCAACGCTCAGGTTGAGCTGCTTCAGTGCTAACTGGTCATCATAGCGTTTAACGAGATTTCTGATGCTGATCATTGTCTAAACCAGTTTACTGTCCAGTAGTTCTTTATAAACGGCAGACTCTGCATCAGCAACATTATTGAGTTTTTCACGTAGCGCGTCAAAATCAATGGTGTTACTTTTTTTTCCACGAATGGAGGTTACAGCAAGCAGGGCAAATTCACGCCATTCATCGCCCACTGCTGTCATCATTTGAGACCCGTTTTTCAGTTGCCGACTATCAAGTATCTCTCCAGCCTCCTGCAAAAAGGAGGCATAGATAAAGCGAAAACCTGCGCCTCCGGTACCGATTTCTTCCTGCATTCTCACAATATGGCCTAAAAAGAGTTTTGCGTAACGACGATCTTTCTTTTTCAGCTTAGAAATACCTTTTGCCAAAGCACGGATCCCCCGGATACCGGCAATGGGAACCGGAGTTTTCAGCATGGCCCTGGCATTTTTCTTGATCACCTTCGGGAGAATGGTTTCATAGCTGATGTTTACCGGGGTTTCCACAGGATAGTAAAGTAATCCTTTAGGTGCCATCATGCCCTTGACAAAGCGGGCTTTTTCCAGATCCCTGGCTTCACAACGATTGCTTGTTTCAAATACCGGATCGCTTATCAGGTATTCGTTTCCTTCTTTTCCGTAAATGATCAGGTTGTGGGCGTTAAAGTGGAATCGCATCTCCGGAGGGAAATAAGGGAGCCAGAAGACAGATGTCTGCGCTCCAACAATTTTTCCCTGGCCCAAGAGCGTGTTAAGTGCATCCATTCCTTTTTGCGGTTTGGAAAAGGTGTGCATTTTTATCTTGATCGATAAGTTTTTCTGCAAACCTTTAATGATGCTTTTGGGTCTTGCCCGATAGGCTATGAGCGGCATGCCGCCAAGTTTTATAAAGGGCAGATAGGCAAACATCAAAGAACCGGACAGGCCAAAAGCCATGGCCTCAGAAAGTGGCAGGCCATGGTGGGACATCATCAGCGACATCACTCCGCTTTCACAATGGGCAAAATGATTGTGCTTATAGGTCTTTTGTATATTTTTATGCTTATACATTGCTTGTCTCGCGTTCCGGTAGCTTGCAAAGATTTTCCGTGCTCATACCTAAAGCACTTCCGTAACGTTCAAGCAATGTCTTTGAGAGACAGCTGAAAACAGATGGTTTAAAATGACGTTTGATTCGCCACTTGAATAATCCGGTAGATTCTGACAGTACCTGCAGATCCATACGACAATCATACATGTGAAAATATAAGGGAGATTTTTCACCTGCTACGACTTTTGAATACGCTCTGTCTGCCTGGCGGTTTAGTTCCTGTACTGCCTGTGTGGTGGCCTCGCCCTCGATTTCCCAGCCGGATGAAGCAATAATCGTGTACTGGCCTTCCTGATCTGTGGCATAAACTGCCTTTTTATTGTTGCCATAGGTGGATATATTATCCTGAGGCACCCTGTTACAATCCATCTCTCTATACCACCGTAAAATGCATAAAGGCGGTTGAGAAACGAGCACTCTCAGGAACGTAACAGAGCAGGCGAGCACCTTTTTTCAGACGTCCGGAATGAAAAAGTTCTTCAAGGATGATGTAGATGGATGCGGATCCGGTATTTCCTTTGCTGGACAGGTTGCTGAACCATTTATTCTGTGGGATTTCACAGCCTGCCAGGCGCATACCAATATCGACTTTTTTACGAAAGAAGTCAGATGAGTAGTGGGGCAGGAACCAGTCGATCTCCTCTGGCCTTACTCTTCCCTGTTCCACAAGTTCCTGCAGCGGTCGTGTCACTGTATAGTCAATGATCTTGTCATTCAGCAGTTTTACATCCTGTTTGATGGAAAAAATTGAATGTTCAAGCCACTCCTGCGGCAGGTATTCACGCCACCCCTGCAGAGAACCATCTTTTCGTTTTTCAGCCCCGGCATACATACAGGCATCAAGCTCTCCTGCATAGGATTTCTGGTGAATCCAGTCAATTCGAAGAGATATTTTGTTCTTGTCACTATTGGGCGTATCGCTCAGCCAGGCAGCCCCTGCACCATCGCTCAGCATCCAGCGCAGAAAATCTTTTTCAAAGGCGATTTCCGGACTTTTTTCGAGTTGTCTGTTTTGTGATTCTATTTCTTCTGTAAATAGATGCCCCCGCATGAGGGATGACACATTTTCTGATCCTGTTGCCACTCCATTCCTGTTCAGCCCGGAAAGAATCGACATATAGGTGTATTTGAGCGACATCGTGCCTGAGAGGCAGACACCAGCCGTGGCAACTGCTTCACATGGAGGGAGTTTCAGCTCGCCATGAACCATAAGGGCATGATTGGGTATGAGTTGGTCGGGTAGGGTGGTGCCGCAAGCCAGAACTTCGATTGTGTTGAGATGACAACCCTGTGCACCAAGTTTACGTACTGCTTCGGCAGTCAGCTGGGCATTGTTGTGGGTGGCAAGCCCTGTATCTGGATCAATGGCATAATAGCGGGAGGTAATTTTGTTACTACGCAGAATCAGCTTTCGTACTCGGGAAGGCCGTGGAGTAACCTGCAGCAGAATTGATTCCATGGTATCATTGGAAACCGGTTCGTTGGGCAGGAATGCACTGATAGCATTGATGTAAACGTTTCGAGACATGCGTGTTTTGTTATCTTTATCTTCCAGAAGGCTGTTCGTAATAGCTGACAGCCTTGTCGAGTGCCTTTTTTCTAAATGGCGAGATCAGTTTTCGGATCAGCATGTTCAGTGGTACAACGGTGAGTATCAGTGTCAATAAAAAAAATGCATAGATTGTGATAACTATGTTGCGTCCCCTTGAGCCTTGCGGGCCCGCTTTTTTTATGAGTTTGGACCAGATTAAAAAGCTGCGATGGGCAATCTGTTCGGTGGCAATGAGCTTGCCATTCACACTGACTGCTGCCATATTTCGCAGGAGCGGGAGATTACTGCGTTCCTCATCATTTTGCAAGGCATTACAGAGACGATCTCCAAAACGGGAGGTGGCTGTTATTTCATTTTTGTGCACTCCGGCACGGGGAAAGAACCAGAAGGCATCTTTTTTTCCGGTGAGCAGCCAACGCGGGGTTGTAACAAAGCTGTAGAGTGATTTCCCTTGGTCAGTGAGGACAACATTGTCAATCAGATGCGCCCCAAGATCAGTGAGTAGAGATTTCATCTTTTCCTGAGCAATCAACCACATATCACGGCATGCAATTACGGTTACCACCGGCTTTCCCTTGAACAGTTGTTTAGCCTGTTCGCTTTGTAAAAATCCGGTTACAGGGATGGAAGGAGAGAGAAACCAGGATGTGTATCCCAGAATAATCAAATCGTACTCTTTATCGGCATCAACCTGTTCAACAGGGCAGCCATCAAGAAAAACAGCTTCGGGGAAAACATTGAAGAATGCATAAAACGGCCACGGATATGGATAGGGGGTTTGGGGCTCAATGTTTCGGTAATCACACTGGACATGGCCGCACTGTATCAGTGGCGCAACAATTTTGTCCATGACAGACTTCAGCTGTCCGCTTTGCGAGTAATAGAGAACCAGTACTTTTTTCATTTAGGGTTCATTCAAAAATAACTTCGTAATTATGTGGTGTAAGATGAATGTTTAGAGAAACGATCTGTGATTATTTAACCGCAGGCGTAGCTGAGCTACGTTGAGGATTAAATAATCGAAGATCTTTTTTTTTAATATTGATATTGCGCCTCAGAATACGAAATTATTATTGAATGCGCCCTGTCTATAACTCACCGACCTGATCAAAGAGATCGGCATCCGCTTCTATTTTGGCTCTGTTGCCAATGATCATTCGGTGACTTTTTTTCTGCATGCCTGCAAAAGCATCAGCATAGATACGCATATCTTTCACAGAGGTTGAAATAATCTCTCTCAGGCGTTGGTGTTTGTCTTCGCTGGTGATTCCATTGAGGTAATCATTGCGGGCAACAGCACCTTGGGCAGCAGAGGCCTGAAGAGGGGTAAAGTTGCCGTAAGTACCAATAATCAGCTGTTGCAAAACTTCTTCAGGTAGCTCAAGATTTTTGATTACCTGAGACATGGCCTGGTAACTGTCATAGGTTTTTCGTACCTGCGGATCCCGGTAGCTGATGACTGCAAAGTTGCCGCTGATATGGCTGAACTGGATAAAGCAACCGTAGGCCCCACCCATCTGTCGCACCGTATTCCATAGATAGTCGCGGGACAGGTAGGTCTTGAGCACTTCAAAGTGGCCATTGTAGCCTTGTCCTTTCGGCAGTAGATTTCCACTCTGCACAGCATACACCACCTCGGCTGAAGTGATCAATGCTTCATGTTTTGGCAGATTCGGAATATGCAGTTTCTCTTTTGGCCGCACGGTATCGGGAAGGGCAGTGATTAAGCCTTTGCTGAGATCCTTGAAAGATGTCACTTCACGTTCATCCGCAGTGATAGAGAGGATCATGTTGTTGCGGTTGAAAATGATAGCCGCCATTTCCTGCAGACCGGTAAGAAAGGCTTCTTCATGTGCCGGATAGTTGTGAGCAAGTTTTTTAGTACTGCGATAGCAGGTAACACCTGAAACCATTTCATTGCATGCTCCGGATTTACTGAGCTGGGCAAAGGCGAGCGATGTTGCCAGGCTGTAGCCCTCACTTTGGGCCGCATGTTCAGTCCAGGCAAATTCACGGACTACGATCTCCTGGATATGTAGCCGGTCATTTAAAGAAACATCGCTAAAGACATTGTTCAGGATTTCCATGGCCCGTTCCTGATATTCTGGTAAACATTTCATCTGAAACCAGAGTATGGGCCGGAAGTCACCTTGTGCTCCTTTTTTAATATGGCATTGAAAAGTATGAGAAAATCCACCGGTGCAGATGCCTATTTCCCTGGCAAAATGCATGTAATCCATTTTGCTGGTGCCGATCTCCGTGACAATGGTTCCAAAAAGGTCAAGCCAGGGAAGATAACGGGATGGCAGGCAGGAGATGTCGAATCCGATATCAATATAGGAGATATGGTCGGTAGCCAGTTCGCTGATCAGAAGCTCATGCCCTTCTATTTCTGTGGCCTCCACCTGGTGAAACTTGATGTCCTGATCCAGATCATCGAGTGTCAACTGAGGCAGCAGTGAAAGGGTTTCCACACTATTGGCCTGCTGTTGATCAGCCATCAGTTCCAGGGTTCTGGCAATAAGTTGTTCGTGGCTGGACTGGTCAAGGCTGTTTTCATACTCCTGCAGGCGAGCTGCTTCCCTTGCCATGTCTCTTGCCTGTTTTTCCGGGTCAGGCTGTAAGGTGACCACGACCGTTGCCGGGTTGTCCAGCAGATATTTGTTGATCAGTTCTTCGAAATAGTTTTCGTGCAAAGCCTTGTTGCGGATGGTGGCAAACAGTTCTTCGATCTGCAGGGAATCATAAGGGTCAGTTCCGTATTTGAATGCCGGCAGTGCCTTGCCAATAAGATCAAGCCCTCGCTGCGCCTTGCTGCCCTCTTCTCTCACTCCAAATTCATACTTGTTCAGTTCAGATAATATCAGTTCATGACCCAGGCCATCTGTAGCCATTTGTGAGAGGGTTTTTTTATAGAGGGCGAGGAAGTCGTCACGTTTTTCAGGATCACTGCCCACAAGATAGGTGACCATCATGGTTTTGAAACTTGAGGTGGAGAGATAAAAACCACCAAAATCCTTGCACAGTCCACTGGTAACAATGGTATTTTTCAGAGGTGATGCATCGGAGTTGTAGAGGATGTTGGCAATGATCTGGAAGGCTGCATTCTCCTCACGCTTAAGTACGGTTGAGACAGTGCTTGCCACGGCCAGAAAAGTTTTCTCAACAGTTTCTGTTGAGTCCACGCTGTAGCTGTCTTCAATGTAGGTGATTTCTCGAATGTCTGTGCCGGAAAGTACTTCCGCACGTGTCCCTTTTTCAGGAAAACGGGAAAGGAAATTATCCTGCAGGTAAGCAAGTTCAACGTCCAGTTTCGCATCACCATAGATAAAAAAGGTACCATTAGATGGATGGTAATGGGTTTTGTGGAAGGCACAGAATTTCTCATAAGAGAGATCTGGAATATTCTGTGGATCTCCTCCCGATTCGTGGGCATAGGTGGAGTCTGGCATAAGCCCTCCAAATATGTGATGGAACATCAGGCGGATAGGGTCGGAGAATGCCCCTTTCATTTCATTGTAAACCACACCCTGATATTGCAGGGGAGTATCTTTGCCCTCCTGATGATAATGCCAGCCTTCCTGTTCAAAGGTGGATCGTGCCAGGAGCGGGTTCAGCATCACGTCCATATATACATCCATGATGTTGAAGTATTCTTTTAGATTTCTGGTGGCAAAGGGATAGTAGGTGATATCGGAACCGGTCATGGCATTTAAAAAGGTCATGAGCCCGCCTTTATTGATCTCGCCAAATACATCTTTTACCGGATATTTCTGTGACCCCATGAGTACAGAGTGCTCAAGGATATGGGCAACACCAGTTGAGTCGGTGGGAATGGTGTTAAAGGCTGCGGAAAAGGTCTTGTTGCTGTCGCTGTTTTTAATAGCCAGCAGGGGGCAGCCCAGGATATCGTGTTCAAAGAGATACACATCTGCTTTGATCTCATCCAAGTACTGATGTTGTTTCAGGGTAAATCCGGAATAGGAGGAGCCGGGAGTATAGGTCATTTTGATCTCGTTATTAAAAAAGTTTACTGGAATCGAGTAACAGGGTTACCGGCCCGTCATTCACAAGTTCCACATCCATGTGGGCCTGGAACCTGCCGCTGGCCGTGGAAATATTTTTTTGTTTTACACAGTCGATGAATTGGAGATACAGAAGTTTTGCGCTATCCGGCTGGGCAGCTATTGAGTATCCGGGTCTTCGGCCTTTTCGGCAATCTCCATAGAGGGTGAACTGAGAAACAACAAGCATTGCCCCACCAGTATCCAGCAGGGAGTCATTCATCTTTCCGTCTTCGTCTTCAAAGATACGGAGGTTGATGATTTTGTCCACCATCCACTGGATCTCTTTTGTTCCGTCATTCTTGTGGATACCAAGAAGTACAAGAAGTCCGGCGTTTATTGCTCCTGTTGTCTCAGAGTCTACAGTGACTGAAGCACTGCTGACTCGTTGAATGACTGCACGCATTGAATACCAGAAAGATAGAGTTAAAATGGGTGTCCAAACATTACCCACGCGGTTGTGGTTTCATCTGAAAAACCCACATCAAGTCGTACAACTGCTCCAGAAAACATGGAACGGACACCAAAACCACCATCTACTTTCCAGTCTTTGAACAGATCAGAACCGTAGTCATTGGCGACCCTGCCACCTTCTGCAAAGGCAACCAGTTGCAGCCAGTCACTCTTGAGGAATCTGAGCCATGAAATATTGCCGATTGGGTTCCAGTCCAGGGTATATCGGTATTCTGCAGCAGTATAAATAACTGAGCGATCATTGAATCGATCCATAGGATAGGCCCGCATTCGGTAGAAGCCACCTAGGGTTGCTCCTTCGTAAAAGGGCGGACGGTCAGTGATATGGGCTGAACCGTCAGGGCCTGTTTCCTCGTCCCAACTTGGAGTGTCTCCTGTCCAAACGTTTAGTGCTATGATGCGTTGTCGTGCCCAGTCTGAACTGCCAAGGGAAAAGTATTTACTTGCTTCAAATTCAATGAAAGTCCACTCGTAAGGGGAGTCAAGCCAGCCAAAATCCTGGGTGACCCCAAGATACTGCTGACTGCCTTTGGATGGGTTGCCTGGAAAATCTGTGTTGTTGTAAGAAATAGCAAACTGAACAGGGTGAATTGTAGCGTCTCTATCGCCAGAATGAAACTCGAAACTTCGATAGCGGTTATACTGTCTGAGAAGCAGAGTCGTGACCCCGTTTTTCAGTGGATTCCAGGTGTCACCACCCACAGGGGAAGATTGGAGTAAACCACCTTTTAAGGTGTAGCGCTGCATGGAGTCATTACGGGATGATCCCCAGGGCATGACATATTCGATTTTAAAATCAGTCCAGTTGTCGTATCCACTGTCTTCTGCATAGTCATCCATGTGGGAATCATTGCTTCCTGCATGAACGGTATCCGGTTGAAAGGCGACGTTGGTGTACGCCCTGTTTTTCGGATAGTGGCCCACCATTCCCTGGGCACTGAAAAAGAAACGATTGGCAAATGATGGGCGATAATCCCACATCCCGAGGAAAAGGGCAATGGCCTCATCTGTACTCCCGAACGCTGTTGCTCCAAGGAGCAGTTGTTCCTGGCCGTAACCTTTTGTTCCACCGCCAACACCCATGGTAAAGCTCATACTTTCAGATGAAAAGGCATAGGGCAGGATAAGTTTGTTTTTTATGCCGCCCCTGGGGTTTTCTTCGCGGGTAAGCGTATTTTTAACAGAGGTATTCGGTCTGGCTTGCAGGGATGGGGCCAAAAGTAAAGTCGACAGAGCAAGGACGCAGAAGGTTTTAAAAGGAGTGGAATATTTCATTGAAGATATCTTGTATTATGAGTGAGTATGAAGACATTAAATTTTTTAGATTATCGATCTTAATCGAAAAGATAGATTTTTCCAAATATTCAGGCAGGTATGTTGGGGGAAATGAAAATATTATGGAGATAGACGTGTGTTTCTTACCGAGAGGCAAGCTTCATACTGAGGGCCACGGTTCAGGTTGTGTAAAAAATAGTTGAGCAGTAGAGAGGATCTCGCAGTTGATTGCACGTTCTAAACAATACCCAGTTTTTGCAGGAGAAAGGAAAAATCCTTTTGGTCAAGGCGGCTGAGCCCAACATTGTTTGCCATGCTTAAGGCCTGTTGGTACTCTTCTGCAGTTATTGGTCTGTTCAGATCTTTAAACTGACCGGCTTTGCCGCAGGGGCGATACTGATCCATGATATTTACGTAACTGTTCAAAGAAACTTCCTGTGCTATGAACCTGAGGATTTTTTCGGTCTCATCCAGGCAGCCCGGCATGATAAGGTGTCTGATCAAGAGGCCTTTTTGAGCCAGTCCATCAGTATTTATAAGGAGATCACCAACTTGGCGAAACATTTCTTTAAAGGCCTGCCGAGCTTTTTCAGGGTAATCATAAGCCTGGGCATATTGTTTTGCTTTCACCGGGTTCCAAAATTTAAAATCCGGCATATAGATATCGATAACGCCCTCTAAAAGTCGCAGGCTTTCCACACTGTCATAGCCACTGCTGTTATAAATTAAGGGCACATGAAGACCATTTGCAACAGCAAAAGGCAGGGCCTCAAGGATCTGGGGAATCACATGGCTTGGAGTTACAAAGTTGATATTATGACAGCCCTGTTCCTGTAGACTCAACATGATCCGAGCCAGATTTTCAGGGGAAGTTTCAACACCTTCTTCTTGGTCAGGGCAGTGGCTGATTCCATAATTTTGACAGAACAGACAGAGTAGGTTGCAATGACTGAAAAAGATGGTTCCGGAACCGCCACTGCCCACCAAAGGCGACTCCTCGCCAAAGTGTGGGCCATAACTGGCCACCATGGCTTTGGCTCCTGTCCGACAGAGCCCTTTTTGTGCAGTTTTGCTGTCTGTTGATTGGCGATTTACACCACATTGGCGTGGACAGAGTCTGCAGGGCGATAAGAGTGCTTGCGCCTGGGTAATTCTCTTTTGCAGTTCTCCCTGTTCATAGAGGATTATATAGGAGCCCTTCATGATGTCTGCCGCTGTAAAAGCTTCTGCCAGTCAAGTTTTTCAAATATTTTATGAAGCATATGGTCGTCTTCATATGTGGAAATCTGTAACTGAGAAAAGCTTTTCTCGGCCAGGGGAAGTACGCTGTCCGGTGGCGTCACCGTATCCTGCTTGCCGATAATGAGTGTTGTGGGTATCTCGATTTTTGTCAGTGGGGGCGAGTAGTCAGGAAAATTTAGAGCCGGGGCCAGTAAAATAAGGGATTTACATTGATCTGGATGATCCGTGGCAAAACAGGTGGCCATGAGACCACCGAAGCTTGACCCCACCAATGTTATATTAGCGCTGTTATGACAGAGAGTTGCCAAGGCAGCGACCCGTGTTGTCAGGTCGCCTTGGAAGTCTGGGATAAGTATGTCAGAAAAATGTTTTGCAAACCACTGTCCTTTTGTCCCTTTGCTGGAGGAATCCAGACCGTGAAGAAAGAAAGTTTTATTCATCTGTTTTTACGAGTCCATCATTTTTAACAAAAGGAAAAAATGAACTTACTTTTGAGGCCCTTTATGACCAGACTGCTGAAACGATGTAGAACAGAAGAGGCGGACATTGCTTACACCCAAGAATCTCTTCTCAGAAGTGGTGCCATAAAAAGATTGGAAGGATAGAAAGAAGATCACCCGGTAAGCTGAAGTGCTGTCCGGGTGGTTAGGTCTGAACTGAATTTGAATCCCGGCCTATTTGGTGGCCTCTGCAGCAGCATCGGCAGCTTTTTCAGCAGGATGTAGAGCGTCAACTGCTTTATCCATTCCAGCATCTACAGCTTTGTTGGCCTCATCTTTAGCCATGCCAATCGCTTTTTCTTTTGCACTATCTGTTACTTCGCCTGCGGCTTGTTTGGCCATATCTCCAGTGGTCTGTTTAACAGCTTCCTGAGCAGCATCTGTTGCTGCTGGAGCATTGGCAAAAGCACTGGAAAGAGCGATTCCACTGCTCAGTAAAAGAACAATGGCACCAAGGATTAATTTGTTTGTGTTTTTCATGATAGACTCCATTTGTTTTAATTAGGATTGAACTGCCAGTAATAGCTATTTCCTACTGGTAATAGCTATTTCCATTTGGTAGTCTATTTTTTTCTGAAAAGCAAATAAAGATTTCCTTAACGTTTTTATACTGTTGTGGTTTTGTTTACGCGGGTGGCCAAGTGAGGTTGATATTGTTGAGTTCATCAAGTTTACAGGCCTTAACCAGAGGATCATGGTAAAAAGTAAACCAGCTGTTTATTTCTCGATAGTGGCGAAAATATTCTTCTTTGAGATTAATTACTTCCAGGGGAAAGTTGTCATAAGCCATAATCCAGAGCGGGTTGCTATGGGCATGGGTGGGGAAGAGGTCACCAAGGTGGACTGTTGTTTCTTTTTTTGACGTGAGTTCAACCAACTGATGGCCGCGTGTGTGTCCACCAGTGTGCCGCAGCTTGATTCCTGGAGCGACTTCAACATAACCGTCAATGATTTTAAGTTGGCCTTCTTTTTTGAGTAGTTCGAAATTTTCAGGCCAGTAGGTGGACTGGGCACGACGGCATGGCTGCTCCACATCTTCCCATTCTGTTTTCTGTACATAATGGACAGCTGCCGGAAAGGTGAGTTCCGCATTGCCTTCAGCATCATACATAACGACGCCACCTGCATGGTCAAAATCGCAATGGGTCAGGAGGACTAAATCTATGTCTTCTCGAGATAAGCCAAGTGCTATCAGTTCTGTGACGATTGACCATGGCGAGGTTACCTGAAAAATAGAAAGCTGTTTTTCAGTCAGTTTATTACCCAGGCCGGTATCGATAATGATGTTGTGATCAGGTGTTTTCACCAGCAGCACATCATTGGACATGGGTATGGTGTTTATTGCGTCAGCCTTACATTTTTTCTCCCACAGAACCTTGGGGACAGCACCAAACATGGTTCCCCCATCAAGACGAAAATTACCTCCGTTCAGCCAGTGAATCTGGAAATCGCCAATTATGAGTGGGGGAGTGGTCATGGTTTCATCCTTGAATGATGTGTATCAAAAGGTTCCGAGGGCAGACCAGAGCACACCAGCAGCAATGGCTGAACCAATCACACCAGCCACGTTGGGAGCCATGGCATGCATGAGCAGAAAGTTGGTCGGGTCTTCTTTCAGGCCCACGGCATGTACCACCCTTGCCGAATCCGGAACAGCGGACACACCGGCGGCTCCAAGCAGGGGGTTGATTTTTTCTTTGAGGAAGAGATTCATGATTTTGGCAAAGAGTATGCCGCCCATGGTGGCAACAATAAAAGAGGCAGCACCAAGTACAAAAATCAGGATGGATTGTCCGGTGAGAAATGTCTGTGCCTGGGTTGAGGCGCCGACTGAAAAACCCAGCAGGATGGTGACAATATCTATCAGGGAATTACGGGCGGTATTGGCAAGTCGTTCCGTGACCATGGATTCCTTAAGCAGGTTGCCGAAAAAGAGCATGCCCAGCAGTGTCATGGAACCGGGCGCAATCAGTCCACAGATGAGAAAGGCAACAATGGGGAAGATGATTTTCTCTTTTTTTGAAACCTGCCGAGGTGGTTTCATATGGATTTTACGCTCTTTTTTAGTGGTGAAGAGATACATGATGGGTGGCTGGATAACAGGTACCAGGGCCATATAAGAGTAGGCTGCAATGGCAATGGGGCCAAGGAGCTCGGGAGCCAGCATGGAGGAGAGGAATATGGCTGTGGGACCGTCAGCTCCACCGATTATACCGATGGCACCTGCCTGCTCAGGGGTAAATCCAAGGAAGAGTGAGCCAATAAAGGTCAGGAATACACCTATTTGGGCGGCAGCCCCGAGTAAAATCAATTTGGGGTTGGAAAGCATGGTGGAGAAATCGGTCATGGCTCCGATCCCAAGAAAGATAAGTGGCGGATATATCCCCTTCATAACTCCAAGGTAGATATAGGAAAATACAGATCCTTCGGCATATACAGAGAGCGGCATGCCTTCAATGGGCGGGATATTGCCGACAATCACGCCAAAGCCAATCGGTACCAGGAGAAGCGGTTCGTAATCTTTGGTGACAGCCAGGTAAATAAAAAGAATACCCACCACAATCATCACCAGATTAAGCCATTCAAGGTGGGCGATTCCTGAATTGTTGTAAAAACTAAGTAAGTCCACAGTATCTCCTAAGTCAGAAAAATCAGGGGTTGTCCCTGATTAACGACATCACCTTCAGCGACCAGTATTTCTCCTACTGTTCCGTCCATTGTGGCTGTTATACTGTTCTCCAGCTTCATGGCTTCAAGAACCAGTAGTTTCTGGCCTATACGTACCTGCTCTCCAAGACTTACTGTGATGCTGATAATCTGCCCTGGAATGGGTGTGATGATGGCTCCTGATTCGGCAGGTTTTGGTGGGGCTGTTTGCGTGAGAGCGGCAGGAGAAGGGACGGCAGAAATAGGAGCGGAGCTTTGGGGCTCAGTGATTGTGGTGAGATTGGCAATAGTATCGATATGGACAACGTGCTGTTTGCCATTCACTTCAGCCAGTACTGCGTCGTCAGTTACATCTTTTATAACAACAGTGTAGCTATTGTCGTTGATTTTTAATTTATATTCTTTCATTAATGATTCCAGGGGTTAGTCAGTTTACGGCTATTCAGGCTGTGCATCCGTCCCGAAACCAGCCATGGTGATTCCATGTCACCATGGCTTTTCCAGGTGATACGTTCATCTCCGTCAGGAAAGTTGTTGTGGAGATGAAGGGCTGTAGCAATAGCGAGCAGGATTTCCTCTTCTTCTCCATTTTTTGTGTCTTCTGAGGTTTTGTCCTGCTGTGGTCTGGATTGGCCCAACTTGAGGAGCCTGGGAAGCAGGGTGATATAGATGGCAATGATCAACAACCCGCCAAAGACCAGTCCCATGCCCATGAGCGAAAACTGCAGGGCATCTAAACCAGGCTGAGTAAGGTTGTGGAGACCGATATTAGTAAATGTCATATTGAATTCGGCTTTTGGCTAGAGTGGAATGTTGCCATGTTTTTTGAGAGGATTATTGTCTCTTTTGTTCTGCAGCATACCTAGAGCTTTGACAATGCGAAAGCGGGTTCGGGCGGGTTCAATTATGTCATCCACATAACCACGGCTGGCAGCTACGTATGGATTAGCCACAGCTTCCTGATACTCTGCTTCTTTTTCATCAAGGTAGGCTGCCGGATCATCGCTTTTTGCTGCTGTCCTGCCATACAGCACTCCCACCGCACCTTTTGCTCCCATCACAGCAATCTCAGCACTTGGCCAGGCATAGTTGATATCGCCACGCAAATGTTTGGAAGACATAACACAGTAAGCTCCTCCATATGCCTTGCGGGTGATGACTGTGATTTTTGGAATTGTCGCCTCAGCATACGCGTAAAGTATTTTTGCACCGTTGCGGATTACTCCGCCATACTCCTGCACGGTTCCTGGCAAGAATCCCGGAACATCAACAAAAGTAACCACCGGAATATTGAAACAGTCACAAAAGCGGACAAACCTGGCACCTTTAATCGAGGAGTCAATATCAAGTACCCCTGACAGATGTGAAGGTTGGTTGGCAACAATGCCAACCACTTTTCCACTGTATCGAGCAAAACCGATGATGAGGTTGGGCGCAAAATCTTTTTTGATCTCAAAAAAGTCACGGTTGTCTATCGTTGGCAGGATGACATCTTTGATGTCATAGGCTTCACTAGCACTGGCCGGGATAATTGTGTTTAGTTCTTCCGCCCGTCGTTCTGATGGATCCTGAGTGGGCAGTGTAGGGGGCGTTTCCACATTGTTTTGAGGCAGATAGGAAAGCAGTCTTTTTACATATTCCACACAGTCCATACCGGAATCAGCTGTATAATCTGAAACACCGCTGCGGGAGGCGTGCATGTCGGCCCCACCCAGTTCTTCAACCGTTACATCTTCGTGGGTAACGGCTTTAACAACCTTGGGGCCGGTGAGAAACATGTAGGAGTTGTTTTTGACCATGGCCACAAAATCGGTAAGCGCAGGTGAATAGACAGCACCGCCAGCGCAGGGGCCGAACACAGCAGAGATCTGAGGAACAACTCCTGAGGCCATGACATTACGAAGGAAGATAT
Source organism: Desulfocapsa sp. (assembly GCA_029932055.1). Taxonomy (GTDB): domain Bacteria; phylum Desulfobacterota; class Desulfobulbia; order Desulfobulbales; family Desulfocapsaceae; genus Desulfocapsa. Next base: position 30,493 of record JAOZQU010000002.1, on the reverse strand, counting down.
CCGAATAGCCAGCCAGGCTTTCAATGCCTTCCTGGATACGGGCACCACCCGAGTCATTCAGACCAATAATGGGTGCACCATTTTTTACTGCCAGATCCATGATTTTACAGATTTTTTCAGCAAAGGTCTGTGAGAGCGAACCGCCAAGCACAGTTGGATCCTGGGCATACACATAGACCAGTCTGCCGTCCACTGTTCCATAGCCGGTAACCACGCCATCTCCAGGGAAGACTTTTTTTTCCATGCCGAAATTGTGACAGCGATGGGTTTTGAACATATCGAATTCTTCAAAAGATCCAGGATCAAGCAACAGGTCGATACGTTCCCGGGCCGTCATTCTACCCTTGGCGTGAAGTTTATCTATACGTTCCTGGCCGCCACCGAGTCTAGCTTCGGCTCGAAGTTTCAGCAGATTGTCAAGGGGGTCTGTCATTTTTGTTCTCCGCTGCAGAATTCAGTGAGTAGTCCATGGCTGGATTTGGGGTGAAGAAAGGCGACCTGCTTGTTGCCAGCCCCGGTAAACGGTGTCTCATGGATCAGTTTACAACCGTTTTCTTTGGCCTGTTTCAATTGTTCTGTAACATCGGTGCTGCGGTAGGCCACATGGTGGAGCCCTTCGCCACGAGTGGCAAGAAACTTGGCTATGGGGCTGTCCTCAGCGGTTGGTTCCAGCAATTCAATGTGCGTTTCACCAAGGACAAAGAAGGCAGTACGCACCTTTTGTGATTCTACCTCTTCCTCTTTTTCACAGGTCAGCCCCAGCACTTTCTCATAAAAATGTCGTGCTTCGGCTATCGAGTGGACTGCGATTCCTAAATGATCTATTTTTTGAAGCATATGCTTTGTGTTGTGTAGTTGATGTTCAATATATGATGTTCATCATTTTATCTGGCGATTTTTAACTTTTAACTCAAAATTTTTAACTGACATTCATGTCCTTAGTCTCGGTATTCTCCGAAGACCCCACGAAGCACAGAACATATTTCACCAAGACTTGCATAGGCACGAACTGCATCAAGAATCGGCTCCATCAGATTGCTATCCGATTCAGCAGCCTGTTTTATTGCAACAAGTCGATCCTGAACCTCGCCGCCATCTCTCTGGTCACGAACGTTTCGTAAGGCGGTAACTTGTGCTTCTTCTACCTCAGGATCAACACGAAGCAGTTCCGGTTTGTTCTGATCCCCTTCATTAATCTGGAACTTGTTAACACCCACAATAACCCGTTCGCCTGATTCGATCTCTTTCTGGTAGTCATAGGCTGCCTGTTCGATTTGACGCTTAATAAAGCCGTCTTCAATGCAGGCAACCACGCCGCCGGTCTGCTCAATTTTTGCAATCAGTTCCTCTGCAGCAAGCTCGATGGAATCAGTAAGCTGCTCCATATAATATGATCCTGCAAAAGGATCAACAGTATCTGCAACTCCGGATTCATGGGCAATGATCTGCTGGGTGCGGAGCGCTGTCATTACCGAGGACTCTGTGGGCAGTGAAAGCGCCTCGTCCCGGGAGTTTGTGTGCAGACTTTGGGTGCCGCCAAGTACTGCCGCCAGGGCCTGGAGGGTGACGCGTACAATATTGTTATCAATCTGCTGACCGGCCAGACTGCTGCCTGCGGTCTGGGTATGGAAGCGCATCATCATGGACGCCGGCTTTTTCGCCTCAAAGCGATTTTTCATGATACGGGCCCAGAGCCTGCGTGCTGCCCTGAATTTTGCAATTTCTTCCAGAAGATTGGAAGATGCATTAAAGAAAAAGGCGAGTCGTCTTGCAAAATGATCAATTTCCAGCCCTGCCTCAAGCGCTGTCTGCACATAGGTGATACCATTGGCTAGCGTAAAGGCAACTTCCTGGGCGGCTGTGGAACCCGCCTCTCGAATATGGTATCCGGAGATGGAAATAGTATTGAAAAGCGGCATGTTGGAGCTACACCACTGGAAAATATCGGTGATAATTCCCAGGGAAGGTCTTGGTGGAAAAATATAGGTACCACGGGCCACATATTCCTTCAGGATGTCATTCTGGATCGTCCCGCGGAGTTTCTCCGCAGGGATGCCCTGTTTTTCAGCTACCACAATATACATGGCGAGGAGCACAATGGCGGGCGAGTTAATGGTCATGGAGGTGGAGATTTTATCCAGAGGAATGTCATCAAACAACATTTCCATGTCAGCCAGGGTATCGATAGCCACCCCAACCTTGCCCACTTCTCCAAGAGACATGGCATCATCGGAGTCATAACCGATCTGGGTGGGCAGATCAAAGGCCACTGATAGTCCCGTGGTACCTTGTCGCAAGAGGTAGCGATAGCGTTTGTTGGATTCTGCGGCCGTGGAGAAGCCTGCATATTGACGCATGGTCCAGAATCTTCCCCGGTACATGGTGGGCTGCACACCACGAGTGTACGGATACTGGCCTGGAAACCCAAGGTGCTCCAGGTATTCATCGTCAATGGTATTCGGCAGAGCAAGGCGCGGAACTTCAGCGTCACCATGTAAAGAAAACTCTGTTTTTCGTTCCGGAAAACGATTCAGACTCGCAGCCAGCTCGTTGTCCTGCCAATCGTTTAATTTTTTATTTGTGCTCACAGTGTCGTTTCTTTGAAAATATTTGGAGGTGAATTTTGAGTCGCAAGAATCGTGTTGATCAGTTCTTTTGCTCGTATACGTGGATCTTTGTTTCCTGAATTACCCTTCATGGCTTGCAGGAAGCGGGGACGAAGCATTTCAATAATCCAATCCAGAGTCTCTGCGTCCAGGGCTTTACTACGCCGTTCTTTTTTCATTCCGCTGATCCTAAGGTAGTCTGCAAAATTGTTAACACTTGCAAGGAGCTCGTCAATACCTCTGTCTTCCGACGCTACTGTCTGTATAACTCTTGCAATGCCGGTTTCTTCCTGTTTGCTGGAAAAGATCTGTTCCATATCCATGCACAGGGCCTCAGCTCCATGCTGGTCGGATTTATTGACCACCAGAAAGTCTGCAACCTCAAGAAGCCCTGCTTTCATTGCCTGGATATCATCGCCAAAGCCGGGGGCCAGTACCATGAGCGTTATATCTGCCAGACGGATAATATCCATTTCAGACTGACCAACACCCACGGTTTCAATGATGATGGATTCACATCCGGCTGCAGCCATTATACGTACAGCAGCTCCGGCAGAAGCGCAGAGGCCGCCCAGTCGTCCGCGAGTTGCCATGGAGCGCACCACAACGTCAGGGTCGAGGGCGTGATCCATCATGCGGATACGATCACCTAAAATTGCACCACCACTGATGGGAGAGGATGGATCCACAGCAATGATACCAACCCGTTTTTGTTGTTCACGAAGTGTCGTGATCAGACTTGAGGTGAGGGTGGATTTTCCTGCGCCGGGCGGGCCGGTAATACCAAGAACCAGAACTTTATTAATGAGATCCTGATCAAGTGCGGCAAGAAGATCGGCTGCCGCATCTCCGTTGTTTTCCACTGCAGAGATGGCTCTGCCAATGGCGCGTGGATCGTGCTTTTTTAATCCTGCCAGGAGTGTTTTACTTGTTGGCGTCATGGTTACGATGTTGCTGACAGGCCTCGGTAAAAGAACGGATTATAGTATTAGCGGGAGTGCCTGGTGTAAAAATAGCATTGAGACCATCACCCAGCAGCAGTTGTATGTCTTCTTCCGGGATTACACCGCCACCAAGCACTGGAATATCTGCTCCACCCCTTTCCTTTAACTCGTTTACAACCTCAGGGAAAAGACGTAAATGGGCACCGGAAAGAGATGACAGTCCCACAACATCAACATCCTCCTGAATGGCTGTGGCTGCAATTTCAGCTGCTGTTCTACGGATGCCTGTGTAAATTACTTCAAAGCCTTCATCGCGCAGGGCACGGGCTATGAATTTAGCACCCCGGTCATGGCCGTCAAGTCCGGGCTTGCCAATGAGTACGCGATACGGTGTTTTTTGTACTGTCATGATATTTTTAAACCATTAGCGGTTGTTTTGTCGGGGATTGCCAGAACCACGGAACCATTTTCCTGGGAAAATCCTGTGACCAGGCATTCTGAGATGAAGGGGCCAATTTGTTTAGCAGGGAAATTGATAACAGCTATAATCTGTTTGCCCATCAACTCTTCCTTGCTGTAAAGATCTGTTATTTGAGCACTGGATTTTTTGGTACCAATTTGTTCACCAAAATCGATGAGCAGCTTCCAGGCTGGTTTTCTGGCTTCCGGAAAATCATGTACTTCAATGATGGTTCCCGTGCGCAGTTCAACCTGTTCAAATTCCAGCCAGTTGATTTCTTTCATTTCATCATACCTGCTCTGTAAAAACTTCCTTACACAGTTTGCCGAGATTACCTAGGTTTTCACAAACATGAATGCCATTCTTACGCATGGCAGCGAGCTTTGCAGCAGCCGTTCCCTTGCCACCACTTACTATGGCTCCGGCATGGCCCATACGTCTGCCCGGAGGGGCTGTGAGGCCTGCAATAAAGCCTACAACAGGTTTGTTCATATTGGCTGCAATCCAGGCTGCAGCATCTTCTTCGGCGCTACCGCCAATTTCTCCCACCATGACCACTGCTTTTGTTTCCGGGTCGTCCTGAAAGGCGCTGAGACAGTCGATAAAGTTGGTGCCATTGATCGGATCGCCACCAATGCCAAGGCAGGTGGTTTGACCCAGGCCCTGTTCCGTCAGCTGATGCACAACCTCATAGGTCAGGGTGCCAGAGCGCGAAACCACACCCACTGGGCCACCAGGCATATGGATGGATCCAGGCATGATCCCGATTTTGCAGGCACCGGGAGTGATAATGCCGGGACAGTTGGGGCCGATGAGGCGCGTGTGACAACCTGCCATTCCATTCTTGACTCGCAGCATGTCCATGACCGGAATACCTTCGGTGATGCAGACCACAAGGTCGATTTCTGCATCCACTGCCTCAAGAATTGCTTCGGCAGCAAAAGGAGGTGGCACAACAATCATTGAGGCGTTGGCTTTAGTTTCCCTGCAGGCTTCAGAAACACTGTTGAATACCAGTACTCCATCAATTTCCTGACCGCCTTTGCCAGGCGTTACCCCGCCAACGATGTTTGTCCCATAATCAAGGCATTGGCTGGTATGAAAACGGCCTTCTTTTCCTGTGATGCCTTGCACCAGAACTTTTGTGTCTTTGTTGATAAATATGGCCATGGGATTACTCCTTTATCTCGAGTACTGGAGCAGGGCTGGTAAGCTGCAGAGGATCATCAAGTACCATCTCTATGGATGGGGGGACGGATTGTCCCTGTTGCATCTGAATCGTAGGAGGTGTCGGCCCTTTTTTCAGGTACTTCACGGCATCTCCACAAAAATCCGTCATCACTCCATCGACTCCCACCGTAAAATAGAAAAATCCAAGTTCCTCTTCAAAGCTGCTGATAAAGGGAAGCCTTGTTTTTTCGTCCTTTTGTACCGGATAGGTGAAAATCATGGTGCCAAGCTGATGCGCATTTTCAATAAAACTCTCCAGCAGCAGTTTTCCTCGTGAATCGGCGAGCATATACTTGGGCAGGCCGATGGCTGCAACAGTTCCTCCAAGTGAGCGGAGCCCGGATTTACTAAACATCCAGTCATAGTTGTAGCTGACCCATTCTCCCCATTCTTCAGTCATACTTTCCTGTCCTTCATTGGATTCAACGAGCTGCACCAGTTTGATGGACATCTGCATTTCAGGAAGCAGTTTCCTGGAGATTCGTTTGAGTTCAACAGTGTCGTAGGAGAGGATGAATACATTGTCAGTCTGACCGGTGTAGTTATATTTTTGCAGGATGCTGAGCACAGGTTTACTGATATCTTTGCCCTCTTTACGGTGCAGCCAGGGCTGTTTGATTTCAACAGCAATGCAAATTTTTTTTAATTTAGCCAGACTTCTATCGAGTGCTCCCAGCAGGGCCAGCGCTTCATCAAGGGTTGGAATGGTCAGGCGTGGGGACAGTTCAGCTGGAAATCGTCCGGCAGGATCCTGAAGAGTCAATTGACGAATTTCATCGAGTGTGAAATCAAGAACATAATATTGCGCATCTTCTCTGGCTCTGTCCGGAAAAATTTCAGTAACATTACTTGCTCGACCAAGTGTTGGAGAGCCAAAGACAATAACTTCATTGTCTCCCGTCATCACCACATCAAGTTTAATGATATCAGCATCCATTGCAACAGCTAACGCCAATGATGGCAGGTTGTGTCCCATGAGATATCCGGATGCTCCGCCCTGGGCAATGACTAGTTTTGCTGCTGCAGACAATGGTGTGAAGCAGAAAGACAGCAGAAGAAGCAGGGAAAAGCAGCGTTTGTTTAGTGTGACGGAATATTTCATGATGACTGAGTTATATGGCAGCCAGAAGTCGGGCTGCATGGTTGAGGTCTGTGGCACTGGTGAGGTTCAGGCCGGACTGAGCAAGGATTTTTCGTCCTTCTTCCACATTGGTTCCTTCCATACGCACCACAACAGGCAGGGAAAGACCAATTTTTCGGGCAGCAGCCACTACACCTTCAGCCAGGATGTCACATCGCAGGATACCACCAAAGATATTAATAAAAATACCACGCACGTTGGGGTCACTTAACAGGATTCGAAAGCCGTTTTCCACCATTTCCGCACTGGCTCCACCTCCCACGTCCAGAAAGTTTGCCGGTTCAACCCCGGCCTGTTTAATCAGATCCATGGTGGCCATGGCCAGTCCGGCACCATTGACCATGCTGCCAATGGTACCGTCAAGACGGATATAATTCAAACCATGACTGGCGGCTGCAGCTTCAAGTTCGTCTTCTTCGCTTGTATCATGCATGGCCAGAATGTCGGGATGGCGAAAGAGACTGTTGGAATCAATATCCACCTTTGCATCAAGGGCCAGCACTGTGTCTTCGGTAGTAATTACCAGAGGATTGATCTCCACCAGAGAACAGTCATACTGTACGAAGAGTGAAAAAAGTTTTTTCAGGAGTTCGCTGAATGCTTTGGCAACAGATGCTTTAAGCTCAAGGCCAAAAATCAGTTCCCGTATCTGGTAACCCTGCAGACCAAGTAGAGGATTGACATGCACCGTGAGAATGCGTTCAGGGTTCTCCTCTGCCACTGTTTCAATATCCATGCCTCCGTCACGACTTGCAATGATCAGAATTCCTGCCCGATCACGATCAACAAGCATGGAGAGATAGAGCTCTTTTGCGATATTCACCCCCTGCTCAAAGAGGATGGTTTTAACTTCCGTTCCCTTTTTGCCGGTTTGTTTGGTAATAAGCTGCATGCCAAGGATTTTTTCAGCAGCAGTTTGTGCAGCATCCATTGTCCTGGCAAGAACCACACCACCGCCTTTCCCTCGGCCACCGGCAAGGATCTGTGCCTTAACTGCCACCGGTAATTGCATCTCTGCAAGGAGTGAAGTTATATCTTTTTTTTCCTGGCAGATTTTTCCTTTCGGAACAGGAATTCCTGACTTTCGGAAGAGTTCTTTTGCCTGATATTCGTGAATCTTCATTGTCTTTTTAATTCAAAATTCCATGTTGAACGTTCGATGTTCGACGTTCTTTATTTCTTAGGGTAGCCCATTTCCTGTAAAGCACCGCTGATTTCCTCAAGACTTGCCGGATCATCTATGGTCGATGGCATCCGGTACTCTTTACCATTGGCAATGGAGCGCATGGTTCCACGCAGGATCTTTCCGGAACGTGTCTTAGGCAAACGATTCACCACTGAAGTTTCGCGTAAACAGGCAATGGGACCGATTTTTTCCCTGACCATTTTTACCAGCTCACTGCTGATTTCGTCTGTATCACGATCGACGCCTGATTTCAGCACAAAAAGCCCGAGTGGCAGTTGTCCTTTGAGTTGGTCGTCGGTGCCGATAACAGCACATTCAGCCACATCAGGATGCGTGGCAAGCACCTCTTCCATGGATCCCGTGGAAAGCCGATGGCCGGCAATATTAATCACATCATCCATACGTCCCATGACAAAGACGTAACCATCTTTATCAATAAAGCCACCGTCACTGGTTTCATAGTATCCGGGAAAGGTTGACATATAGGAAGAGATAAAGCGATCTTCATTGCGCCAGAGTGTGGCCAGTGTGCCAGGGGGCAGAGGAAGTTTTATGACGATGTTTCCTTCTTCACCGGCGGGAAGTTCTTTTCCTTCATCGTTCACGACCCGCACATCATAGCCTGGAACCGGTAGGGTGGGTGATCCTGCTTTGATCTCCATCTCCTCGATACCACGACAGGAAGCAACAATTGCCCAGCCGGTTTCTGTTTGCCACCAATGATCAATGATGGGCACTTTTAAGAGATCGGATGCCCAGTGATAGGTGTCCGGGTCAAGGCGTTCTCCTGCAAGGAAAAGTGCTTCAAAGGAAGACATATCATACTGTGCTATCAGCTCACCGTTGGGATCCATCTTTTTTATGGCGCGAAAGGCGGTTGGAGCGGTGAACAACACCTTGACTTTATGTTCGGAAATGACGCGCCAGAAGGCGCCGGCGTCAGGAGTACCAATGGGTTTTCCTTCATAGATGATTGTGGTCGCACCTTTGAGTAGCGGGCCGTAAATAATATAGGAGTGCCCAACCACCCAGCCAACATCGGATGCCGACCAGAAAACGTCTCCCGCATCAATGTTATAGATATTCTTCATGGACCAGTGAAGGGCAACGGCATGTCCTCCATTATCCCGCATAACCCCTTTGGGCATGCCAGTGGTGCCGGAGGTGTAGAGAATATAAAGCGGATCGGTTGCAGCCACCGCCACACAATCTGCGGGCGCACTTACTTTAACGAGTTCCTGCCAGTCCAGATCTCTACCTTCCTGCATTTCCGCCGTCACAACATCGCGCTGAAAAACAATACATTTTTCCGGTTGGTGATCGGATTGCTCAATGGCCTTGTCAACAAGGGGTTTGTAGGCAATAACCTTCTTGCCTTCCACAGCACCCGATGCTGTTACCAAAACTTTAGGCCGGGCATGATCAATGCGTATGGCAAGTTCACTTGCTGCAAAACCACCAAAAACAACGGAGTGGATCGCGCCAATCCTGGCACAGGCCAGCATTGAAACAGCAGCTTCAGGGATCATGGGCATGTATATAATAACGGTGTCGCCTTTTTCCACACCCTGGCTTTTCAGGGCACCTGCAAAATTGGCAACCTCGGTCTGCAGCTCATTGTAGGAAATTTTACGAATGGTGTCAGTTACCGGAGAATCATAGATAATGGCAGTCTGCTCACCACGGCCTGCCTCAACGTGGCGATCAACGGCATTATAACAGGTGTTCAGCTCTGCTCCAGTGAACCAGCGGTAAAAGGGAGGATTCGAAGCATCGAGAACTTTGTCCCATTTTTTGATCCAGTCAATGCCACTCGCCGCATCAGCCCAGAATGCGTCAGGTTGCTCAAGGCTCTGTTGAAATAATGTGTTGAATTGTCCCATGATTTTCCTCGATTAATTGTGATGGCGTCGTAAGAGACTGGAAATAAATAAGTCATTGGAATACGCGCCCTGATTTAGGTCATATTTAGTCGATCTGATTGAACAAAACCGCAGAACTAGCAGCGCTAATTCGAGGATTTCGGAGTCTGCGCTTACCTGTGATTGAGGATCGGTTAAAGATGGCCTGAAGCAGGGATGCGAAAACGATGAGTTATTTATTCCCATTCCCTAAGTGGACAGTCCTGCTATGTAACTCTCTCAGGAGTCACGATTCCACGCCAAACCATATCAAACATAACATCTGTCTGTTCGGCTAGATTCTCTTTTTGTCCTCTTTGAACCCACATGATAAAACTGCGCTGCACAAAACCCAGCATGAAATCCAGCAGGATTCGGGTATCCACATTTGCATTCAGTACTCCTTCGTCCTGCCCTTGCCTCAGTACATCCATAAGAAGATTGAACATCCTGCGTTGTTCAAAACTTTCGTCCGACATCCATGTCTTCATGGGGAGGGTCATGAAGATTATTTTGGCAAAATCACTGTGGTGCTCATAATATTCCAATTGTAACCAAAAAATCTTTCTGAGTTTTTCTTTGAGATCAGCCATGCCCTGCAGGTGATCTATGATTCTATCAGTTAAACCGCCCATCCATATATCAACAAAGGCAAAAACCAGACGTTCCTTGTTGCCATAGTGTTTATAGATTGTGGCGAAGCTCACCCCTGCTTTTTTTGCAATATCTCTAAGACCAACTGCATGGAAATCAGATTCGGAAAATACCTCCAATATTGTATTTCCCAGACGTTCGTGAAAGTCCATCTGTTTTATTTGGTCAGAAATAGACTGACCGCGATCGTCTCTCATAATTGCGTAAAGGTACCTAAGACTGCAGGGGTTATTCTTTGTGTTCAGTACTGTCAGGGGATGGATAGTACCATTTGGTTTTATGTGAAGTACTTGTGTATATGACGACTCTGTGTTAGCACTCGTTACTGCGCGTATTGTACTGTAAATACAAATAAAAAATAAAACTATATGATTATTTCCGTAAAGGAGTAACAATATTACACCATGTTTATAGTCTGCTAAGTTACAATGTCAATGAAAACTCTAGCTGACAAATTGTATGGGAAGGAGTAGCTTTTTGCGAAAGTTTTGTTTTTACGTGTGGTTATCTGCAAGGAGTGGCGTTAAGCCTATTTGTCATGCAAGAGGTGAAGTGTGCGAATAGTTCTTTGAGTACCTGTACTTTTTTTGATATACTTCATGATATGAAGGTCGTGCTATGTAGATTTCCCTGGGAATGAGCCTGTTTCAGCAGTTGGTGCAAAAAAGCGTATGAACAGCAATCAGAAACAATCCATATTGCTCGTTGATGATGATCCGATAAATCAGGATACCATTAAAGTGGTTCTGAAAAATCTTGATTTGAATGTGATCATTGCAGAGTCCACCCGAGAAGTACCTGGTCTGGTTCTTATTCATGATTTTGCTCTGATTCTTTTTGCTGTTGATCCTTCAAATTCACAACCCTTTGAGGCTGCTATTGCTCTGGATCAAAACGAAAAGACCTGGTATGTGCCTGTTATTTTTCAAGCCAGGTTAGAAGATATTGATGAGTTACTTTTACAGGGGTATGCTGCTGGCGCTGTTGATTTTATAGAGAAACCTGTCAGGGAAATCGCGTTTTTTGCAAAGGTAAAAGTGTTTCTCGAGTTGGATACCAGGCTGCGCCAGCTTGCTTTTGCAACCAATCAGATTCAGGAGCAGAATTTGAAACTTGAAGATCGAGCTATTCGAGATAGCCTGACAGGCCTTTACAATCATAACTACCTGCTGGAACAATTGGATCGAGAGGTGTCTCGGGCCAGGAGGTACAATGCTCCGCTGTCTGTTTTTCTTCTGGATCTAGATTTTTTTAAAGACGTTAATGATACCTGTGGGCATCCTTTTGGTGATTTTGTCATCAAGGAATTTGTAGAAAGGGTAAGAGTAAATCTGAGAAAATCTGATATTTTCGGTCGTTATGGAGGGGAGGAATTCCTGATTGTTTTACCCAATATTGATCGGGATCAGGCGAATGTTGTTGCTGAAAAGATCAGAAAAAAAATTGCTGCCACTGCTTTTGTAAATGACAGATATAGTCGTTATGTAACAGTTTCTATAGGAGTTTATTCCGGTTCAGGGAAGAAACTTACTTCTTCCGGGAGTATTGTTGATTATGTTGATAATGCTCTCTATCAGGCAAAGGCAGAAGGGCGGAACAGGATTTGTCATTATAAAACACAGAAGTCCAATTTGGCGGGTCCTGACGATCATCTGCATGATGTGATAGGGATGTCGAAGCAGGATCGCCTGAATACAACCATTGAAAAGGCACGTGCCATGACCCTTGCCTCTTTTGAGGCAATGGTTCACTCTCAGACTCGGGAGTATGACATACTTGCGGAGCGCAATACGTTTTTTGTCAAAGTACTTAATCTGTTTGCTGAAAAGCTGAATCTTCCCGATCAACTGATCCATTCATTCCGTCGTGCCATTAAACTGCATGATCTTTTTCGCTGCTATATCAAAGATTCTTCTTTGGAGACAGAAGGAGCACTCAATGAAAAGCAGGAAAAAATGTTGTTTGATCAGCCCCTAATGCTTAGAGAGCTGACAACCATGTTTGACTTTTTTTCCTCCGAGCGTGTGATTCTTTACGCCCATCATGAATATTATGATGGGACAGGATATCCGGATGGTTTAAAAGGCAATGAAATTCCCATGGCAGCCAGGATTTTTACCCTGATAGACTCTTTTGTTGCCATGGTTTCACCTGTTTCCAGTAAAGAAGGAATGAGTTGGGAGGAGGCAGAGGATGAGTTGCAAAAGTATTCCGGGCATCAGTTTGATCCTTTTTTGGTTGATATGTTGATTCAGGCAATTAAAGGGACAGATTTTTTTTCAGAAGAAAAATAATTTCATTCCACAAACGGTTGCATAAAAATGTGAAGAACACAATGGCTGCAGCAGAAGATATCCAACCATTTTAAAAGGGCTTCCAGAATTTTCTGGCGGCCCTTCTTTGTTTAGTACCGGTGTTAGAGAGATTAGTATGTATGATTTCAGCTCGCTACAGTTAAAAAAGGAAGAAAATAATTGACGAATGGTATAATTGTGATATATGGGACATTAAGTATCTTATTTGTCTTTATTGGTGACTGTGGAATGAGGCTGACACGAGCGGGAGAATATGCAGTCAGGTGTATGGTTTACCTGGCACACAAGGGAAAAGGGGTTCTGGTTTCCAAACAGGAAATTGCCGGACATGCGGATATCCCTATCCATTTTCTGGCTAAGATTGCCCAGGATCTTGCTCGGGCACATTTGATTGCCATCAAGCAGGGATCTAAGGGTGGCTATAGTTTGCTTAAAGACCCGGCAGAGCTTTCTTTGCTCGAGGTTGTGGAAGTAATGATTGGTGAGATTTATCTCAACGATTGTGTCGGTAGGCCAGTGACCTGCAAGCTGAGTAAGAAATGCAGTGTCCATAAAGTCTGGGAAGTTGCCAGAACCCAGTTACGTGAAACCCTGGCAGGGGTCAGTCTGGCCCAGCTGTCTGAAAACGAGTCTTGTATTCCAATTTTTCCAGTGCAGAGTCTGAAAAAGTAAATTTTTTGTACAGGAAATGAATTTGGCAGAGGAAAAAGGAGGAGGGAAGATGCTTGAGATGCCCGCAAAAATATTTGGCTTTTATCGTGATGGATTTAGGCAGATGACGGTTGGGAAATCCTTATGGAAGATTATTTTTATCAAGCTTTTTGTGATGTTTGCCGTACTCAAACTGTTCTTTTTTCCAAACTATCTGAATACTAATTTTGAAACAGATAAGCAGCGTGGCGACTATGTTCTGGAGCAACTTACCAGGTCAGCCGCTAATACTAATCCGGTAAACGACAAGTAAGCCGGTACTCAATTCAGTACCCCAGCGAGGGGTATATGTACTTTGACAGAATGTTTTCTTTGGAAAAAAACAGGTAGATATCCTGGCGAACGAGGGTGCTCTTTTTAGTACCCTCCTTGAGGGGTATGAACTCCGATTCCGAGAATATATTCTGTAAGGTACTAATTAATCAAGGGAGGAAAAAATGATTGATGTGGACCCCAGTTTAGTGAACTGGTCCAGAGCGCAGTTTGCGTTTACGGCCATGTATCACTGGATCTTTGTACCGTTGACACTCGGGTTGTCATTTCTCTGTGCTTTTTTTGAGACAATTTATCTCAAAACAGGAAATGAAGAGTGGAAAAAAATTACCCGTTTCTGGATGACACTTTTTGGCATAAACTTTGCCATTGGTGTGGCTACTGGTATTATTCTCGAATTTGAATTTGGAACCAACTGGTCCAATTATTCATGGATGGTGGGTGATATCTTTGGTGCACCACTTGCCATTGAAGGCCTTTTCGCCTTTTTCCTGGAAGCCAGTTTCTTTGCAGTCATGTTTTTTGGCTGGAACAGGTTTTCTAAAGGGTTTCACTGTTTTTCCACTTGGATGGTCGCAATCGGTTCCAACCTGTCTGCTGTCTGGATTCTTGTTGCCAATGGCTGGATGCAGAATCCTGTCGGCATGGCATTTAATGCAGAAACTGCTCGTTTTGAGATGCAGAATTTTGCCGAAGTTGTCTTTAATCCCATTGCCGTATCGAAGTTTACCCACACGTCTTCATCCGGCTTTGTCATGGCCTCCGCCTTTGTTCTCACCATCTCATGCTGGTACTTGATAAAGAAAAAGCATGTTGAGATGGCGAAAAAGTCAATTGTTGTGGCATCTGTCTTCGGACTCGTTGCATCCTGCTTTGTTGGCTTCACAGGTGATGAGGCCGCTTATGAAGTTGCCCAGAAACAGCCAATGAAGCTTGCTGCCATGGAAGGCCTTTATAAAGGAGAACGCGGTGCAGGCCTTGTGGCCATGGGAATCATCAATGATACGAAAGTGCCAGGGGATGTTCAGGATTCCTTTTTATTTGAGGTGAAAATTCCCGCCATGTTATCTCTGCTTGCCAATCGTGAGTTTGGGTCTTTTGTGCCTGGTATCGATGATCTTGTTTACGGCAACACGGAAGAAAATGTCATGGGAGTGAATACCATGATTGAAAAAGGGAAACTTGCACTCGCCGATCTTGCGGCCTTTAAAGAGGCCAGGAGAAACAAAACAGATGATGTTGCAGAAGCTGCTCTTGCACGCTTTGAGGTGAACAAAGAATTCATGGGCTATGGATATCTTGATTCTCCTGAGGAGGCTGTTCCACCAGTCTATATTGTTTTTAATTCTTTTCATCTAATGGCTGTTTTGGGATCGATGTTTCCAGTTATTTTTGGAGCGTTCCTGTTTTTCACTTTAAAAGGAACACTGATGGAAACGCGCTGGTTGCTCCCGATTGGTCTTTTCACAGGACTCCTGGGGCTTCTTGCTCAGCAGGCAGGGTGGGTTACAGCGGAAGTTGGTCGTCAGCCCTGGGCTATTCAGGGGCTTATGCCGGTGAAGGTTGCTACCACCAATCTTTCCGTAACTTCTGTCCAGATTACATTTGCAATGTTCGCAGCGGTTTTCACTCTGCTTCTTATTGCTGAAATATCCATTATGCTGAAACAGATTGCCATTGGGCCGGAGGAACACTAAAAATGATATCAAATTTAGATTATATGACTTTGCAGCAGCTCTGGTGGGTTATCTGCTCTGTCGTTGGCGCACTTTTTCTCTTTCTTCTTTTTGTGCAGGGTGGTCAGACGCTGCTTTGGCAGGTGGCAAAGAATGATACTGAAAGTGCATTTGTGGTGAATTCTCTCGGGCGTAAATGGGAACTTCCCTTTACTACCCTGGTCCTGTTTGGCGGCGCACTTTTTGCTTCATTTCCTAAATTTTATTCCACCAGTTTTGGCGGTGCCTACTGGGTGTGGATACTCATTCTCTTTACCTTTATTATTCAGGCTGTGAGTTATGAATATCGTAAAAAACCCGGCAATGTCTGGGGCGCAAAGACCTATGAACTGTTTATGTTTATTAACGGTTCTGTTGGTGTGTTGCTCATTGGCGCAGCGGTAGGTACCTTTTATACAGGATCCGCTTTTTCACTCAATGACATGAATCAGGTTACCTGGCAATATACTCTGGGCGGTGTGAATCTTCGTGGACTGGAAGCAGCCTTTTCACTTTTCAACCTTTCCCTTGGGCTCTTTCTTGTTTTTAATGCCCGGGTCCTTGGCGCACTCTATCTCCTCAATAATCTTGACCTGAATGCTGTTCCTGAAATGGAGCCAAGATTGCGAAAAGCAGTCTGGACAAACTTTATCTGTTTGCTTCCTTTCCTGCTGTATGTCGTGGTGTCAATCCTGTTAAGAAAAGGATTTGGCGTGGATGAGGCTGGTGTGGTTTCCATGGTTTCTTTTAAATATTTCTTTAATCTCCTTGCTCTTCCCCATCTCCTTGTCATGCTTCTTGGTGGTATTGGACTGGTAATCTGGGGTGTGATGCTTGGTGCATTCAAGGGAAGTGTTAAAGGCATCTGGCCTGCAGGACTTGGAACAGTGCTTGTTGGATTGTGTGTGCTTTGTCTGCCTGCATTTAATTCCACAGCATTTTATCCGTCAACCTATGATCTGCAGTCCAGTCTCACCATCTACAATGCGTCATCTAGTCGGTATACTTTGATGGTTATGACTTATGTTGCGTTATTTATCCCTGTTCTTCTGGCATATATTACCTATCTCTGGAAAAAGATGGATGCGCAGAAGATATCAACGGAAGATGCATTGGATCATGAAGCCTACTAAGATAAACCTTACACAGTTAGAAAATAAGGAGAATTTCATGACTACATTTATGTTACTCGGATATGTGGCCGTTATTGTTATATCCTATAAAGGGGCTGTGATTGCCTTGGCTAAATCAGGCCTCTTGTAGGAAAAATTTTGAAGACAGAATCATTTCTTGTCTGATAAATGAGTGCACAATGGGAGGCTTTGCCTCCCATTGTGCGTTTTGCGTTATATTTTTTTTCACCGATATGAGGAATTATGTCTGAATGCAAGCAAAAAGTGACTCTGCTCGGATCCAATGTCAAAATCCGCAACTTACCGATTAAACAGGTCAGTCTATTGGAAGAGGGAAATCTTCCGGCCTATGGATATAATCCCGGTGATCACATTGAGCTCATGGCTGGTGATGTGTCAGTGGAATATGGTCGACTGGAGCAGCTGCTGACCTGGATCACCGCCTATGTGTCAGAATCTGACCTGGCCCCCAGGATACAGTCTGTGACCTATGGCGAGCAGAAGGATGTCTTTCAGATATTCAGAAAATATAGGAATACCGAGGTGGAAAAGGCGGATCATGGATGGTTCATGGTCAACCAGTACTTACCTGCCGGTGGTAGATCCAGCACGGCGGAAGATTTTGTGGTGAACGATTCCAACAGGGAGATATTCACTGATAATAACGGATTGATTGTGATTGATGATTCCGGTCATCCACCGGAATTAAGCCAGGAGGATCTTGATCGTAATCCGGATCTCTGGGCTATTGCCATGGGCATCAGCGTGGCGTATTGGGGTGATTGGGCAAAATTACTGGGCGAGCGATTTGTTCTTTTCTGCAGACTGTCAGATCTTGAAACCACCCGCATGGAAATGGATTGCTCCGTTAACTGGGAAACTATCGTTGCCATGTGTCTGCGCGCTCTGCGGACGGATGAAGTCGGCCTCTGGGATAACCGCAGTTCACGATTTCGCTGCCATATCGTAGTGGAGATGTTTCCTCACGGTATCCTCTATATTGGGCCGGATTCTGTTTTCTTCAGACATCGCAAAGGCTGTTTGCCTGAGAAGAGTTCACCGCGTCAGCGTGGTTCTGTGCCCTGTTACGACACCCTGCTTCCTGCCATGCTGGCCATGGATACCTTGCGTTTTGGTGAGTTTAATTTCAGCAGGAATTATTTTTTTGATTTTTCAAAGAGGGTGCTTAACAATTGGCAGCTGCTGTACAACCATGGTTACTATTTTAAGGAAACACTGGAGTTTCCAAACCTGGATTTTGCTAAAAGTTTTCCAGGCGGTTATGCCTGTTCTTTTGTTGACAGGGGACCTGATCCGGCATTTTTCGAGCTTCCGCCTTTGTCTGCTGATTTTGAGGTAATTCTCGATCTTGTTGCCTCTCAGGTGTGGTCTGAGGAAAAAAAGCGCGCATTAAGGAGTTTTTTCTATTTTCGTAAGCCATCTCCAGCCATGGACAGTGCAGCACTTGGTGGATCCCATGGATACATGGATGAAATCGTGTCAGTTCTTCATGATCTGAAAGAAGAGGTGAATCGTAAAAATGGTTTTGGAGATCTGCCCATTTTTCAGGTTGGCCATCTTCGTACAATCGATCCCGCTGAAATTGATCCCGTGATCACACTGCAGAATGTCATGGACTCCTATGTTTCCAAGGAAAGTGTCCTCCGTCCCCTCTGCCTTGGTGTTTTTGGTCCTCCGGGATCAGGAAAATCATTTGCAGTAAAAGAGGTGGCCCGGGTTATTTCAGAAAGGTTTGAAGGAGACCCGTTTGACTTGTTTGAGTTCAATCTGACCCAGTTTGCTTCCCCTGATGAGATCAACTCTGCCATTGAGCCGGTACGTGCAGCAGTGGCAAGGGGCAAGGTTCCTATTGTTTTCTGGGACGAGTTTGATTGCCGTTATGATGGACATGAATTTGGATATCTCAGGTATTTTCTCCCTTCCATGCAGGATGGTGTGACCTATGTGAATGGCATTCCTCGTTTTATTGGTAGGGCTATTTTTGTTTTTGCCGGTGGTGTTAAGGCAAGCTGGAGTGGAATGGAGAAACTGCTGGATCCAACTGATAAAGAAGCGCTTGCCATGATGAAGACCCTGAAAATCCCGGATTTCATGAGTCGTCTGCGGGTTGTGCTCGATATTGATGGTATTGAAATTCCTGATATCCTTCTTCGTGATTCAGCAAGCAGTGATGACCTTGAGGAACTGCGCAGGATTTTATTAAAACGCGCTTTTATTATTGCCCACCAGATGGATACCCATTGGAAGAAAGCAGCACGTAAAACTTCCGGCCTTCTGTTACGTCTTTTACTCAGCCGTTATAAGTTTGGTGCACGGTCTATTGAGGCCGTAATCGAGGCCAGTCGGGCTTCAGACAGGCTTGTGTATGGACTTCCAGAACTTATTGCGCCGTCTGCCGCCAGAATTCATGCTGAGTGGAGAATTGATCTGGAAAGAAGGATCGATACTTTAAGAAAACAGGAAGGTATGCGTGCGGTCTGGTAGGGTTTTTTGATTTCTCTTTAGTTTGCAGAGAGAACCTGTTAGGATTCGTGGAAATTAATTTTTCATCAAAATGCAGGTATTGGAATAGTCGTATATGAATTCAAAGGCAGCTGATACGAATGAACGCCCGGATGTTGTCCTGGATCTGGAAAGGCTTAAGAAAAACTGTAATGGCAATCTTGCAATCATTGCCGAACTTCTTACTCATCTGCATCAAAAAAGCGGGCCAAAGTGGATTGCTGCTTTAAAAGAGGGGATCAAAGCAGACAACAGTGAGACCTTACGGGAAGTTTGTCATGGTATGAAGGGAGCAAGTGCGACTATTTTTGCATGGAGGATCTCAAACCTAGCCCTTGAGCTTGAGCATCTGGCCCGTGACGGTGAAGTTAAGCAATTGAGCGACCGTCTGGTGGACTTGCAGGCTGCCTTTGATGAACTTACGGCATGGAGAAAGAAACAGGCAGATCTCTCTTAGTGATCCTGTCCGCAGCGTAGAAATACAGCCTGAATAAGAAGGCTGCTGTTAAAGCTGATGTCGCTATTTCCCCATGTACCTGCATCCAGGCCTACAAGACCATCGGCATCATTCCAGTCATTAAAACCGAATTTCCACCCCAGCCAGGTTTTGTCAAAATTATAGGCGTATTCAGGGCCATAGTAATCAAAACGATTTTCTTCAAGATCTTCTTTCACCATTTCCCGCGTCATACCAATAAGAACAAGATTCGCCCCTTTGTCTTCAGCTTCTTGAAGTATGGCATCACTGAGGTCTTTGCCGGAGGAATGCATTTTGGAGTTCATAAGGAGATGAGCAAAGGCGGAACAGTCACCCGGAATGCTTTGTTCCTGAAATGCTATTTCACTGGAAGTTGTTTGTGGAAATCTAATCCCCTTGTATTCTGTTGTGCCGGAAAAAGAAAAACAGCCGGATAACAGGGTTGTAAGTGAAAGCAGTGAAAAAAGTTTTGTTTTGTGCATGGTCTACCTGTATAAAGAGAATGTAAGTTACAAAAAACTGATGAAAAAATACGCTATTTTCCCTCTTTTGCCTATTACTTTTATTCCATGACACCTCTTTCAGTTCGAAATAGTCCTCTCATTAATATGGCAGCGTTTGTGATAGTTGTGGCTGGCATGAAGGCAGCTGCACCTCTGGTTGTTCCTTTTCTGCTCGCTGTTTTCCTCGCCATTATCTGTGCCCCACCAGTGTTCTGGATGCAAAAAAAAGGGCTTCCGGAAATTATTGGCCTGCTGCTCATGATTGTTCTGATCGTGGGTGTATGGTTCTTACTCGTCACCTTGATTGGGACTTCAATGACGGATTTTTCCAGGAATGTACCCAAGTATCAGCAGAGTCTGCTGGAACAGACAGCAGGCTGGTGGCAATGGCTGACTGACCAGGGAGTGGCCCTTGACCGAAGTATGCTCACCGACACCTTTAATCCCGGGAAAATTCTTAAAATGGCCGCCAATACCTTGAATGGTCTGGGTGGTATGCTCACCAACACCTTTGTAATTTTTTTGACCTTCTTTTTTATCCTATCCGAAGCTGCAGGATTTCCCGGTAAATTACGTGCCATACAGGGAAATCAGTCCCTTGCCCTTGAAAAGTATGGTGAGATTGCCACAGGAGTGAATCGTTACCTGGGTATTAAGACACTCACCAGTCTCTTTACCGGTGTTATTGTGGGTTTTGCACTTTCCTTACAGGGGATTGACTATGCGATCATGTGGGGAGTTGTCGCTTTTTTCTTTAATTTTATTCCCAACATCGGTTCTATCATTGCTGCAATTCCTGCCGTCCTTCTAGCACTCGTTCAACTTGGCGGGGGAGCAGCCCTTGTTACCGGTGGGATTTATCTGGCTGTAAACATTGTAATCGGAAGCATTGTAGAGCCGCGGGTAATGGGAAAAGGTGTTGGGCTTTCAGTGCTGGTAGTTTTTCTTTCTTTGGCTTTCTGGGGGTGGGTACTGGGCCCTGTAGGAATGCTGTTGTCCGTTCCATTAACTATGGCTGTTCGTATTGCTCTTGAAGGCAGTGAAAATACTCGCTGGCTTGCTATCCTTCTTGCATCGAACAGGGAGATCAGTCTGAGACAGGTTGATTCTGTGAACCAGGAAGAGGAAAGAGAATAACCGACGTCATCCTCTTTCCTGTCTATATTGATGGCTCCTGAGAATTATTTGCCGACTTCTTCCTGAGCCTTTGCATAGGCAGTCGCAGCACACTCGTTCTTACCTAAATCCAGTTCTTCTTCTTTATCAGGATCATATTGCTCGAGGTTTGCATTGGCCAGACGGATTAAAGCATATTCATCAGGTTGTTTTCTCATGTTATCCTGGATATACTTGATAAAGGCTTCCTCGCTTGCGATACCATAGACATCTTTGT
Source organism: Desulfocapsa sp. (assembly GCA_029932055.1). Classification (GTDB taxonomy): domain Bacteria; phylum Desulfobacterota; class Desulfobulbia; order Desulfobulbales; family Desulfocapsaceae; genus Desulfocapsa. The sequence continues at coordinate 9,327 of JAOZQU010000002.1, read as the reverse complement.
TCCGTTCTTTGACATGACCAAAGTCCAGACAGAATATGAGATCATCCGTTGCTTCGTTCCAATCCATATAGTGTCCTGGAAGGACGAGGAGATCGTCATTTAGTTTTTTGACTTTCAGCATAGAGCTGTAAAGCAGAATTGCCCAGTCCACAGCCTTGCCCCCCAGATCTGGACGGCCAAGGGATTCAATAAGAACCATGTCCCCTGAAATCATATAGGTGTTGTCCACGATGAAACTTGTGGAGCCGGGAGTATGTCCAGGAGTGAACATCACTGTGACCTCGGGACCATCTTGACTGAAAGTATGTGATTCACCATCAGTGAGCGGGGTGTGGCCGGCTTTTGTACCTTTGAAATCCCCGTCATTTCCCCAGAACTCTGCCCCCGTCTTTTCGGCAATCACGCGTGAACCGGAAATGTAATCAGCCTGAAGATGGGTCTCAAAGGTTTTAATAATCTTACAGTTTTTACTTTTAGCAAAGTCCATATAAAATTCAGTATTGCGACTTGGATCAAAGAGCATTATCTCGTTACCGGAACAGAGGCCATAGCTGCAGGATGCTTTACCAGGACGAATGAACTGGTACAGACTATAGTTCTCTTCCTCCCGTACCAGTTTCGGTACCAGAAGGTTTCCCCATGTCTTGATGCCGCCGGTGAGATATCTAACATCGTTAAAACCGTGTTTGACTAATATTTCACCCACATATTTCGCAGATCCTTCTTTGGCACAGACAATTCGAATGGCACGTCCTTTTGGAACCTTGGCTACACATTCTTCTTCAATTTCCATAAAGTCATAATACGAGACATTGATCATGTCGAAAGGGTATGGTGATTCTACCTGAAATCGTTTGAAGTCTTTATCATTTCGAACATCAAGAACCAGAATGTCCTCTTTGTCTGTAAACCATTGAAAGAGATCTTTTGCTGCATAGGAAGAAAGTGTCATGAAAAACTCCTTTTATGAATTTGAGTGGATTCATTAAAACTGATAAATAATTTATAATTTAAAACCTTTACCATAGGATGGATTGTACCACCCAAAAAAAGAACTTTGATATGAGATATTTTATCAGCGGATGAGCTCATTAAAATAGATAATGGAGGGGAATTCCGGAGAATACTTTACGGGAATCCGGGAACTGGGACGAGCCACAAAAACAAGAAAGCCCATGCCGTACTGACTGGCGGAATGAAGCACTTTTGCAGTGTCATCTGCCAGGAGGCTGCGACTTTTGTCAAAGCGAAGGTGGGTTTCCAGTTTTTCCCAGAACTCGGGCTGTTCCTTGGCGTAACCGATTTCTTCGGCGCACACAATACGATCAAAGTGAGGGCCTAAAGCTGTTTTGCGCAGTTTGATTTCCAGCGTTTTGGAGTGGGCGTTAGTTACCAGGTGTACGTTTTTATCAATACTTTTTGCATATTCCAGAAAATCAACAACATAAGGATGCACCTGGATAAGGTGATCAACCTTACATTTTAACTCTGGAATATCAAGACCAAGCTGCTCAGACCAGTAATCAAGATCTGTCCACTGGAGGGTACTTTCCACACTCTGGTATCGTTGTAAAAGTATTTTACGCGCCTCTTTTTCAGAGAGTTCATTGGTCTCGGCAAAAATTTTCGGGACATATTCTTCCCAGAAATGATCATCAAAATATTTGTCGAGTAATGTACCATCCATATCAAGAAGGATAGTATCTATCTCAGACCAGGAAAAATCGGGTTTAATTTGAGCAGGAATCATAATGTGGTTTTGTGGACAGCGTTAGTTTTTCAGGGAATTGAGTTGAGTCAAAATTGTCTGCAAAACAGTAAACAGTCGTTCTGTTGAGTCAAGAGAAGCAGCAATAATCAGTCTTCCGTCAGGGGTGAGTCGCGGTGGCTTTCCCTTTCGCTTTTTGCTTCCTGTTTGCAGGTATTCAAGGAGACGGGCAGGATCAAGGGGCGTACTGTCACAAAAGGAGAATACAAAAGAATCTTTGCCTTTTTCAAGTTTGCTGACCCCAAGAACAGCGAGTTCTTTTTTCAGGGCAACGATTTTAAAGAGATTTTTCGTTTCCTCCGGAATTTTACCGTAGCGATCAGCAAGTTCCTCAAGCAGATCATCGTAGATCTGTGTGTCAGCTGTTGATAATGCTGAAATACGACGATATGCAACATAGCGTTGGCTGATATCTGGAATGAAATCTTCAGGGATATAAGCGGAGATTTGGAGATTGATCTCAGCCTCCGGCAGATCTTCGGTGGCCGTCTCTGTCCCGTCAGAGGCTGCTCGCGCTTTCATGTCAGCCACTGTTTGCTGCAGAAGATCGAGATAGAGATCATAGCCGATTGCAGCAATATGCCCGGATTGTGAGACACCAAGCAGGTTGCCACCACCACGGATTTGCAGATCACTCATGGCAAGCTTGAAACCGCCACCAAGTTCATTACACTCCATGAGCGCCCGCAGTCGATCCTTGGCGTCCTTGCTCAGGCTGTCGAGTGATGGCACCAGGAGATAGGCAAAGGCCTGGGCTGAGGATCTGCCCACACGGCCACGCAACTGATAAATTTCAGCAAGTCCAAGCCGGTCGGCGCGGTTGATGATAATTGTATTGGCAGATGGAATATCAAGACCTGACTCAATGATTGTAGTACAAAGCAGGACATCAATTTCACGGTTGACGAATCGCACCATGATCTCCTCCAGCTCTTTACCGTTCATTTGGCCATGGGCCACGGCAATTCGTGCTTCAGGGGTCAGTTCCTGCACAGTAGAAGCCATACGATAAATGGATTTGACTCTGTTGTGCACGAAAAAGACCTGGCCGCCCCGTCGCATTTCTTTTAAGACCGCCTCTTTTACCACCAGATCATCGTAACGGGCAACAAATGTTTTAACAGGTCTGCGATGTTCCGGCGGGCTTGAGATGACCGAGAGATCCCGAATGGAGAGTAGTGACATCTGCAGGGTTCTGGGGATGGGAGTTGCGGTAAGGGTGAGGATATCCACCTCAGACTTGATCCGTTTGATTTTTTCTTTGTGGCTCACCCCAAAGCGATGTTCTTCATCAATGATGAGCAGGCCAAGATTCCGGTAACTGATATCTTTAGAGAGCAAACGATGGGTGCCGATGATGATATCTATCTTTCCACCAGCCAGATCTTTGATTATTTGTTTTTGCTGTGCAGGGGTGCGAAAGCGGTTAATGCAATCAACAGTTACCGGAAAACCCTGCATTCGTTCTTTGAATGTCTTTACATGCTGTTCTGCAAGAACCGTGGTCGGCACAAGAATCGCTACCTGCAAGCCATCTTCCACAACTTTAAAAGCAGCCCGTACCGCGACTTCTGTCTTTCCATATCCCACATCGCCGCAAACCAGTCGATCCATGGGTTTGTCTGAGGTGAGATCATCAATAACATCAGTGATTGCCTTATCCTGACCAATGGTCTCATCAAAGGGAAAGGATTCTTCCAGTTCGTGGAAAAGTTCGCCTGGTGCAGAAAAACGTCGGCCTTCTCGCATCTCGCGTTTTGCGTAGATTTCAAGAAGTTCCTGGGCAACTTTCCATACTTCTTCCTTAACTTTGGCCTTGGCGGCACGCCATGACTGGGTACCGAGCTTGTCGATGCGCGGCTCCCTGTCTGAAAGACCCTCGTAGCGGCTGATAAGGTTGAGCCGGTCCACAGGCAGGTAGAGCTTGTCACCTTCACGATACTCAAGGAGCATGTAATCATTGACAACTCCCTGCATGGTAAGGGTTGCCATACCAAGATATCGTCCAAGTCCATGGTCACGGTGAACCACCACATCATTGTCGTGGAGTTCGGCAAAACGGATGGGCTCACCCAGTTTTTCTTTTGTCCTTTTGCGGTTGCCAATGCGCATCTCTCCGAAAAGTTCACTTTCAGAAAGGAAGTGGATTCCAGGATTACTGAGCGAAAATCCAGCGCTAAGTGGTTGATCACAGAGGTAGAGAATGTCAGGGTTTGCAGATTGTAGAAAAGTGTTCAGGTTGATGGGGCTTTCAAGGAGTTGAATTGTGTGCTGATGCTTTTCAAGCAGTTCGGCAAGGGTTTTGGTCTGACGCAGTGACCTGCAACAGAGAATGACCTGATCGCCCTGATTCTGCCATATGTGAATCTGATCGGAAAGAGGTGGAATCAGGCCGCGTTCCTTGCGTCGCAGGCTGATATCCTGTTTCAGAACCTGATGGTTGGTGGCGGTCAGGGAGTGGATTTGTTCCTGTTCTCTATAGGAAGAACAGAGAATGGAGGCAAAAGGAGCCATCCTCTGTGTATTCTCTTTTGAGGGAAGGAATGTTTGTTCCGGCGTAAGTGCTGGAGTGTTGAGACTTTGTGCCTCTTCGAAGTTGTTGCTGATCCTTTCCTGAACCATCTCGCGTGCCTGGTCTTCCATTTCAGGAGCAAAATGAATCAGGCAGGTGTCTGTTGGAAGGAATTCAAATAGATTGGCCAGCTGATTTTTTCCCGGATAAAAAACAGGCAGAAAAAATTCCATACCTGCAAAGCGCAAGCCTGCTGCGATCTGATCGCGAAGTTTACGGCTCTCGTCTTCGTCCCAGTCCAGTTGGTTGCCATGCGCATCAAAGTTGCTCAATATCTGTTTCATTTGAGACGAAGAGACGGATGGATAACAGATATCACTGGCTGGTAGGATGATAGCCTCATCAAGGTCTGTGATCGAGCGTTGACTGATGGGATTAAAACCACGAAGGGATTCAATGGTGTCGCCAAAAAAATCAAGTCGCAAGGGGGTGCTGTGGAACGTGGTGCCGGCCGGAAAAGAGGGTGGAAAAATATCCAGAATTCCACCACGAATTGAATAATCACCAACACTCTGCACTAAATTTACCTGTTCGTAGCCAAGATCATTGAGCTTCTGCAGTAATTCATCCCGGTCACATTCTTCACCTGCAAGAAGGAGTTCGGCATTGTCAAAGAGAACCCTGGCAGGCAAAGTGCGGCGCATCAGGGCCTCCACCGAGACCACCAGAACAAAAGAACTTTCTGTTTCTCTCAGTCTGTACAGGGTCGAAAGTCTTGCTGCAGTGGTCAGTGGATCAGGCGAGAGTGGGGTATAGGGTGGAATCTCATATCCGGGATAGGTGAAGACCGGAAGCCTGGTAAAGAGTTTCAGATCCTCTTCAATTTGAGGCACCATATCCTCATCCGGTACAATGCAGCAACAGGGTTGTGATTCTGCCTGCAGGGAGGCAAGGAGTGCTTTTGCGCTACCGCGGAGAGCAGAAAGACTACGGGAGGTTCCAGACTGAATTAGTGGCAGGGAAAAGGGAGTACGCATAGGTCAAAAAAAGTGCCGGCTGCATGGAGTGCATGCAGCCGACAGTGTAAGAAATTTATGAAGTGATACCGGGATTAAAAAGAACCACCAATGGAGAAGTCCCATACAGTAGTGTCTTCATCGTCTTGGGGATCGAGGTTGTAACCGTAGACCAGGCGAAGGGGCCCCATGGGAGACATCCAGCGCAGCTCAACGCCAGTGGCTTTACTGTAGTCGTCGATATTCCAGTCTTCGTCGTCAGCATACACTTTACCTGCGTCGAAAAAGACGACACCCCGGAGACCAGCTCCAGCAATAAGCGGAAATACGTATTCAATATTGGTATACCACATTTTGTCGCCACCAATGCGGTCGCCGGTTACAGGATCCATGGGACTTGCATATGCATACTCAAAACCACGGATGGTATTTATACCGCCAAGGTAAAAGCGTTCGTATACAGGCAGTTTACCAGTCACATTTTCCCAGGCCTGGCCGGCAGCCAGTTTGAAATGGAAGACTGTGGTCCAGGGCAAGGGGTAATACCAGCTGGAAAAGGCCTCAAGTTTAGTGAATTCGGCGTCACCACCCAAGATCCCGCCTGCGTATTTTACTGTGATAGAGTTTTCAGATCCTCTGCTGGCTGCGCTTACACGGTCACGGGTGTCACGTACCAACGAAAATTTCACAGCACTGGTGATATTGATATCCATCGAATCAAGGATGATCTGGGAGGCGAATGGAGAGACATCAGACAATTCAGTATCGGTGTAACTGTAACTTCCATATCCACGCCATCTTTTGTAGATTGGATAGCCCAAACGAATGGCACCACCTTTGGAATCTTTGTCATAGTCGTCATATTCGCGGAACCAGTTAAAGAGGTCAGCACCTACAGAGAGTTGGGAGTCCCGAAAGTGCGGGTCGGTATAGCCCAGATTGAAACGGTTTGAATTGCCACTGAGGTTGGCTGCCAGGGAGAGCCTGTCACCACGACCGAGAAAGTTGCTTTCAGAGATTTCACCCATGATCATGACGGAATCAACCGAGCTGTAACCTGCTCCAATACTGAACTGCCCAGTGCTCTTCTCTTTGACATTTACTGTGATGTTCATTTTTGATGGATCCATTGCCGGCTCTGGAACGATGTTGACTTCTTCGAAGAAATCCAGGCGTTGCAGGCGTTGCGTGCTGGCACGCAACGCTTTAGAGTTGAAAATGCCGCCCTCTCCAATTTTGAGTTCCCGCCTGATAACATTATCGCGGGTTCTGCTGTTACCCTTGATGGCAATACGTTGAATATAGACCAGATCACCCTTGTCAATATTAATAACAACATCCACCCGGGCACCAGTGGTTGATCTATTCATTTGGGGACGGATATCTGAAAAGGCAAATCCTTTTTCAGAGTAAAAATCTGTGATTCTCAGGATATCTTCACGAAGTACCTGACGATTGATAAATTCTTCGTTTTGAATGGAGAGGAGGCGGCGTAGTGTCTGTTTGTCCTCGATCAGGTCACCTGCAAAAGAGACTGTACCCACCCGGTAGCGGGGCCCTTCTTCAATAGTGAAAGTGATATAGAGCCAGTCTCCCTCCTGATCGACCTGTGGATCACCGACCTTAGCCTCCAGAAATCCTTGATTATTATAGAAGGAGCCGATTCTTGCAACATCCTGAGCAAGCATCTGTTGTTTCATCAATCCGGATTCGGTGAGCCAGGAGAGCCAGTTTTTCGGACTGGACTCAATAACATCTTCAAGCTCATCACTGTCAAAATTTTTGTTGCCGACAAATTTGATTTCCTTGATAAAAACTTTATCGCCTTCAACTATGACATAGCGCAGTTCCGCATGCTGTTCGTCAGGGTAACTGATGTGAGCAGTGACCAGGGTATTGTAATATCCTTTTTCTTTATAGAGAGCTTTGATTGCAGCTACACCAGTATTGATTCTCTTGGAATTTTCTATGCTGCCCGTTCTGATATTGACAACTTCGCGTACTTCTTCTTCTGAAAAGGTATCAAGGCCTGAGTATTCAACAGTTTGGAGGATAGGTTTTTCCGTTACCTCAAAGGTGATAATCTTCCCGGTTTCGCTCTCTTTCATTTGAATACGGACATCTTCAAAATAACCCATCTTAAAAACAGATTTCAGGTCATCCCGCAGTGATGCCGGATTGTAAAAATCACCAGCTTTGGTTTTGATTTTACGTGAGATAGCACCGGAATCAATTCTTGCATTTCCGCTGGGGGTAATAGAGGCTATAATATAGTCTCGTTCTGTATAGGAAATGACATCTCTTACAACTTCCGACAGGGTGCCGGCAAGATTCTCAATGGACTCTCCATGTCGGCTGTAATATTTTGGATCGGCAGGAGAAAGAAGGTCAAAGACTTTGTACTCAATATCAATCTGGTCACCATTGACAGTAAGACTTCCTGCGGCAACATAATCAAGACCGGTTACTGTTGCGATTTCCTGGAGTTGTTTTTTGTCTGGTGGCCAACTTCCTGAATAGTCGACAAGTTGTTTAGCTTTTGTTCGATACATCATGGAAAATGATTTGGGGGAAAGCGCATTTGCAAGTTCACTGTCAGCATCTTTAGAGAGGGTATTCTGATTGGCAGTACTGTTGATTTTGAGTGGAAGATAGGTGGTATTTTGCTCAATAGCTGCAGCAAGACTTGGAAAAATAAGGCTGAGCGAGATAACGAGAGCCAGCAGGAGATTATCTGGTCTGTGTTCTCTCTGAGGAATCCTTGAACGATAGTTTGCTTTTCTGCAATGATTCATGTGGTGTCCTGTTTCTCTATAAGAAAATGATTTGTTCTAAGGGAATATTTCCCGTTCATCAGCGGGATTATAAAAGAATTGTATACTATGCCATGTTTCGTAAATTTTGCAAAGACCACAAAACTATAAATGGGGAAAAGAATGGGACTTCATCAAGGTGGAGCAATATCGTTGAATGGTTTTGTGGAATCCATGTGAACGCTCTTCAGCAGATCTGCAGGGGTCAGGTCAAAATCATGCGACATGGTGTCCGGGCCAAGAACTTCTTCATTAAAGGTGGAAATCATATTCTCATGCGTCCAGCGGGAGAGATAGTAGACAACCAGCTCTGGAAGTTTGGTGTAAATAGTTTCTGTGGGATTTGGATCAATGAAGCTTGAGTTGTACAGTTTCTCTGCCGATAGTGTTTGGGTTTTGTAGAAACTTTCAAGAAACATGAGCTCTGCAGGGAGTCCGCCATTAATTCCGATGCGTGAAAGACCTTTTAGAAGGACTTCCAGTATTTTTTTACCAATGATTGCTACAGGATATGGAACGTAGATTTCCCTTGGACTTTTGAGTTCCAGATAGGAGCGAATGGTGAGGATGAGATCTGCAAGTTCTACCGGATGCTTGTCAACAAAGTGATAGGTTTCCCCACTGAACTCTTCTCGGTTTTGGATAATATGATGGATAAAATAAGGGAATTTGTTGGCATTGGAGTACGAGTGCATGATTTTCTTTTTGGTGAAAATAACAGGCATGGACTCATCAGCAATGGAAAAAAAGAGGCGATGGAAACCTTGGGTTTTATGATCATGCTCTCCATATACAATGGCCAGTCGGACGCAGGTGTAATCAAGGCCTGCGGTTTGGTGCATATGCTTCAGAGTCGCCTCAGCCATGAGCTTTGATTTTGCATAATTGTTAAGATTTGGCTCAATGCTGAGATAGTCATCTTCGGTCAGATTTTTGCCGTTTGGCAAAGTGGCTGCAGAACTGATGTGAATATATGGAATTTTGAGTGCTGCGGCTGCCCTGGCGAGATTCAGGGCACCGATATAATTCACTTCAAGGGCCAGTTGGGAGTCTGCACCGATACTGGCTATGGCTGTATTAATTACAAAATCAGGCTGTAAACGTTTCAGGTAATCTTTAATGTCTACGGCATTTCTGATGGAGAGTTTCTTGCTGCTTGGCGCACGTAATTCGATGGTATCAGCGGTTTTTGTCTTAAAATAATGGGCCAGTGTACCA
>JAOZQU010000233.1:3724-5396 GCA_029932055.1 Desulfocapsa sp. | reverse complement strand
TACGCGGTGTAACGTTTTGTATTGATCATCATGCATCTCCCATGCATGTTGAGGGCAGCCTGGAAACCGTTGCCAGTGCATTTGAGAAATGTGGAATAGGTCATCTCATGTGCCATGAATCTTCTGATCGAAATGGTGCCGAGCTTGCAGAAAAAAGCCTTGCCGAGCATGACTCTTATCTGGCTTCCGGCCGTCCCGGCCTGATTGGACTGCACGCCTCCTTCACAGTTGGCGATGATCTTTTTGACAAATCTGTGAACCTTGCTCGCAAACACAATACTGGCCTCCATGTTCATGTGGCAGAAGATATTGCCGATGAAGTGCACTGTGAAAAAACCTACAACAAACGGGTTGCAGAACGGCTTCGCGATCTTGGGGGGCTTGAAAGTTCCAAAACCATCCTTGGCCACTGCTTGCATTGCAATGACGAAGAACGAAAAATCATTACAGATTCTCCGGTATGGGTTGTTTCAAATGTTGAGTCCAATCAGAACAACAATGTCGGACTCACCGACTATGACTGGCTGAATAACATCATGCTTGGAACGGACGGCATGCATAATGATATGCTCAGGTCTGCCAAGGCTCACCATCTTGTTTGTTCCACCACGGGCGGCATTGGTTATGACGAAGTGTATCGCCGGTTCCGAAATGTTCACAACTATCTTGCTCAGTTTGAAGGTATTGGTGATGATCTGAATAATCTTGTTATTCTGGATTATGATACTCCCACCGAAGTAACAAATGACAACTTCTATGGCCACTTTCTTTTTGGTCTGGAAGCCCTCCATGTCAATACAGTCATTGCACAGGGACGTGTGATTGTGGAAGATCGGAAATCAACACTTGTGGATGAAGAAGAAATACTTTCCTACGCACGAGAACAGGGCAAACAGCTCTGGACAAAACTTAGCGAATAAAAATGAGTACATTGGTGGCAGGCGGTACGGTGGTAACAGCCACCAATATTCTTCAATCAGACATACTGATTGAAAATGAACGCATTGTTGCCATCGGTGAAAATATTACTCGTACAAGCGGGCAGGAAATCATTGATGCGACTGACTGTTACGTCATGCCCGGTGCCATCGATGTTCATACTCATTTAAATCTGAGTGTTGGCGACGAAAAAGTAAGCGATGGCTTCTACCACGGTTCCGTTGCTGCTGCCCATGGCGGTACCACCTGTATTGTGGAGCATCCGGGATTTGGGCCTGTTGGCTGTGCTCTCACCCATCAAATGGATCTGTATCGTGATCAGGCCAAAGATGAAATGGTTGTTGATTACGGGGTTCACGGTGTTGTTCAGCATGTTGATGAGCATGTGCTTTCTGCGATCAAAGATTTAACAGCAATTGGTATTCCAAGCCTGAAGGTATATCTGACTTATGGTGGCCGCCTTGGTGATGAAGATATCATTAAGGTGATGAAAGCCACCCATGCAGCTGGCGGACTGACAGCTTTCCATGCTGAAAACCACGCAATAATAAATGAATTGACACAAGACTTACGGGATAAGGGCGATATCGCAAACCCTGCAAATCATCCCAAAAGCCGACCGGATTATTCTGAGGCAGAAGCTGTTAACAGGCTCATTGCGCTCTCTCGGGCAGCTGGAAATGCCCCTCTTTATATTGTTCATCTTTCCACTGCTTCAGGGCTTGAAATAATT
>JAOZQU010000233.1:0-3624 GCA_029932055.1 Desulfocapsa sp. | reverse complement strand
TCAGAAGGCGTGTTAAAGAATCGCATTGATCTGAAGCGTTTTGTTCAGCTTGTTTCCACCAATCCGGCACGCATCATGGGATTGGCTCCGCAAAAAGGCAGCATCGCAATCGGAACGGATGCTGATCTTATGATTCTTGATCCAACAGAAGAACAAATTATCAGCACGGAATCCCTACACCAGCATGTGGATTACACACCTTTTGCAGGAATGACTGTAAAGGGCTGGCCCAAAACAATTATGCTCCGGGGTGAAATCCTGGTACATGATGGAAATCTCCTGGGCTCAAAAGGATTCGGACAATACATCAAGCGAAAGATAAAAATACAGGAGTAAAATTAATGAAAAAAGATCTCTTTTTCTGCACAGATATTGACGTTCTTCTCAAATGGATCCTCACTGATCTGGACGAACGAAACGAAATATTCGGTATTGGTAAAGAACAATTTTTTACCCCTGATTCATCTGATGCCTTTCGCATGTACCGTTATGGCGAACTTCTTGAAACACCCCTTGGAGTAGCATCCGGCCCTCACACTCAGCTTGCCCAGAATATTGTCGTGGCCTGGCTCACCGGCAGCCGATATATTGAACTCAAAACCATCCAGGTGCTGGATGAATTGGATGTCACCAAGCCCTGTATCGATATGACCGATGAGGGATATAATTGTGAATGGTCTCAGGAGCTGAAACTCGATGAATCATTCAACGAGTATTTGAATGGTTTCATTCTGCTCTACATTTTAAAAGACAAACTCGGTTTTAGCGGAGATGAGGCCGGGTTTATTTTTAATATGAGTGCCGGGTATGAATTAAAGGGCATTCACAGCCCTACTGTTCAGCGGTTTTTTGATCGCATGGAAGATTGCTCGAAGGAACTTGCCGAAAAAATAGAAAAGATTGCTGATATTTACCCTCGTGTAAAAGAGCTGAATATCCCCGGTAAGATATCTGACAACCTCACCATTTCCACCATGCATGGTTGTCCTCCGGATGAAATAGAAAAAATCGCCCGTTATTTTATTGAAGAACGTGGTTATCACACAACCATTAAACTAAATCCCACCCTACTTGGATCTGAGCGTTTACGAGATATCTTAAATAATCAACTGAAGTTTGAAATTGATGTTCCGGATCTTGCTTTTGATCATGACTTAAAATACCCCGATGCTATCAATCTGATAAAATCTCTGCTTGATTCCGCTAAAACAAAGGGTGTTGAATTTAACATCAAACTGACAAACACCCTTGAAACCACCAATATTGATCAGAAACTGCCCAAGACTGAGGCCATGTGCTATATGTCTGGCCGTGCTCTTCATCCAATCAGCATAAACCTTGCTGCTCGTCTACAGGAAGAGTTTGGCGGTAAGCTCGATGTCTCTTTCTGTGCAGGTATCGACAACTTTAATGTCTTTGAAACCCTGACCTGTGGCATGGCACCGATTACTGTTTGTTCGGATATTCTTAAACCCGGTGGCTATGCCCGTGTGACGCAGTATGCGGAAACTGTGCTTGACGGAATGAAGGAAGTTGCTGCGAGTTCTATCGAACAACTGGTTTGCGACCGGGCGGGCATGGAAGACAGAACTGCTGCGGGACTGAACAACTTAAAAAACTATGCTGCAACCGTTGTTGATGCCGACACTTACAGTAAAGATCTGTTCCCTTATCAAAATGTTAAAACCAAACGTCCTTTGCTGAGATTTGACTGTGCAGGCGCTCCATGTGTGACCAGTTGCGGGGCCTCACAGGATGTGCCGCGCTATATGGATTATACGGCTCGGGGAGATTTTGAAAATGCCTTTAAAACAATTCTTGCAACCAATCCCTTTCCCAATGTGCAGGGCATGGTGTGTGATCACCCCTGCCAGAATAAATGCACCAGATTAAATTACGATTCGCCTTTGCTTATCCGGGAAATTAAACGATTTATTGCCAAGAGCCAGAAAGAAGATATTAAACTCACTCCAGGGGCAGATAATGGAAAAACAGTCGCTATTATCGGTGCCGGGCCATCCGGACTTTCTGCGGCATTCTTTCTGATCCTTGAGGGCTTTCAGGTTGATCTGTATGAATCCAAAGAATTCGCCGGAGGTATGGCTTCCGATGCTATTCCTGCCTTTCGGCTCGATGATGCCAGTCTGCAAAAAGATATTGATCGTATTCTTGCACTCGGTGCCCGCCTGCACACGGGCGTGAACGTTAATACAGAAAAGTTTGCTGAATTACGTAACTCTCATGATTTTGTCTATATTGCAATCGGTGCCCAGGAAGGAACCAGCTTAAATATTCCGGGCGCAGATGCCACAGGAGTGATCGATCATCTTGACTTTTTGAGTGATGTTCGGCAGGAAAAACCCACTGATATCGGCAGCAAAGTAATCATTATCGGCGCTGGTAATTCGGCCATGGATGCAGCCCGTACCGCAAAGCGTCTGGTTGGCACCGATGGTGAGGTCTCCATCGTTTATCGTCGCACCCGCAGGCAAATGCCTGCCGATCCTGAGGAAATCATTGCTGCGATCGAAGAAGGTGTGCGTGTTGTTGAGCTTGCCGATCCTGAAGCTGTTCTGATAACTGATGGCAAGGTTGCCGGTCTTGAAGTAGCGACAATGAAACTTGGTGCCCCCGACAAATCCGGTCGTCGCAGTCCCGTCAAGGTTGAGGGCGAAAATTATATCATCGAAACCGATAGCATAATTGTAGCTATTGGTCAGCAAGTGAAACTGAATTTTCTCCCCGAAGACGAACTCAGTGTCGATAGAAAGTCCCTGCGATCAACTCTACCATTTGTGCTTGCAGGGGGAGATGTGGTTGATACTTCTTCGCTCATTAACGCCATTGGTCATGGCAAGCGGGCAACAGAATCCATCGTAGCCGCATCCGGGTTTTCGTTAAAGGTTGATATCGCACCGGCTGATGACCGTAAACTGGACTTGACCAAGCTGCAAAAGCAAAATGCAACCCGAATATTTGGTGCAGACATTCAAGAATCAGATCCTGATGAACGTTTGAACTTTGATCTTTATGTAGAAACTCTTACAAAAGAAGACGCAATGGCTGAGGCCTCCCGCTGTCTGCAATGTGATCTTGTCTGCAATATCTGCGTGACGGTTTGTCCTAACAGGGCAAATGTTGCTTTGAAAGCTGATCCGGTAACGTATCCTTTGCAGAGTATTCTTGCAGATGGCACCATTCTGACCAGTGGACAGATTGAACTTACTCAGGCTTATCAAATTATAAATATTCCTGATTTCTGCAATGAGTGCGGAAATTGTAGAACCTTTTGTCCAACGAGTGGTGCACCCTATTTTGCTAAATCTCATGTCCACCTTTCCACTGCAAGTCTAGAGGCACACGGAGAAGGATTTTTTATGGCAGAACCGGGTGTGATGCACATTATGACGGCTGGTAAAAAGTCCACTCTCACTGATAAAGGTAAAACATTTCTTTTTGAAGATGCCGAAGTAAAGCTCAGCCTTACTAAAAAATCACTCGAAGCATCAAATGTTGAATTGAAAGGGGATGTGAAGAATAAAAAATTACGGAAAGTGGCCGAAGCAGCAATTCTATTTAATTTACTGGATGGCAGAAGCCCTTTTAACCATTAACCGATTACTC
>JAOZQU010000043.1 GCA_029932055.1 Desulfocapsa sp. | reverse complement strand
ATTACTGGTATTTAGTACCTTATAAATTCTTTTCGTGTTTTTTTGAAAAGAATTTATAAGGTACTTATGCCGGCTTTCCTTACCGTTTACCGGTGTTAATTACTTGTAGCAGACTTTGGAGCTTTGTTTACATATTTGAAGAAAACCGGGAAGGCAACAAAGAAGGCAACACAGATCAGATATTCAATACCTTTGATATGTGTGTAGTAGTCTACCAAAGTATGCAATGGTTTAACCATACCGATTGCAACCATGTATTGTCCAGCCAGTTCACTGACAGACCAGCCTACTGAAGAAAGGGCGCTTGTAAGAGCTGCTGCAACCCAAAGACACATGATGGAGCCAGCTGCGAGGATGATTCTACTTGCGGTTTTTGATGTATTGTTAGCCATGGTGTTCTCCTTGTTAGTTTCTGTTTCGTTTAATTGAAATTCGTTTGTTTTATTGTTTGTATCAGCCGATTAAGGCAGCCAGGTATCCTTTCACAAGACCTAAAGGGCCATTGCTTGCAAGTGCGCTTACTAGACATGCTGTGCCCCAGAGACCTACGATAACAGCCATTGTTATTCCAACACCAATTGCGAATGTAGAAGTTTCGTGTCCGGCGTCAACTTGATTTGTGGTTGTTGTGTTTGTTGTCATGGTGTCCTCCGTATGTATTAGGTTGTCTAGTCGTTGTTGTTTTCTTACTTTAGCTACAGCATTAACTGTGCCAGTTTGGCGAGGGTAGGGTTCAGAGGGGGGGGCGGTACTTCCTAACTGGCCGATTTTATAGGCGTAATCTTTTTATTCGCGTGTGGTTTTCTGATGCTATAATTGTGTGGCTCTTGAAGGGTGTTTTAGGGGATGTGTTGTATTGTGGCGGAAAGTGTAGTTTGTCTCAACGAAAGTGTTGCAAGTTTTGCAGATAAGTGTCGTATTCTGTTGTTTGTGGGCTGTGGGGATGGCTTTTTGTCTCTTTGATAAAGAGAGTGAGGGAAGAAACTTTTATTGCACAAAGACAGCAAACTGTGGAATGATAGGCACCATGAAAAATATACAAACAGATACAATACGGAAAAAATCAACCATTTTGCTTCTGGTTTTCTTTTTTATTCTGCTTAATGCTGTTCTCCTGCTTCGTTCCAGCATCAATGCATTATTTTTTACTGAGGATACCAGTATTGAGTATAGCACTGTCCTGGCCACAGTAAAGACGCTGAGGCCGGATACCTCGTTTCAGGATGGTGACGACCCTCGATTTATCCCTAGATTTACTTTTGTTTTTCAGGGGGAAGATATACTAACGGAGGCACCTGAGCTGGCATTTAGTTCAGGGGCTCAAGATGGACAAATATTCAAAGAGGGCGATGAGTACACACTTTGGCTACATAAAAGAAGTGGAGATCTCCTGCTGCCTCCTTTAATGGAGCAAAAGGCAATAGGACGTTCACAATTGGTTATTAGTAGTGTGTTTTTTTTGCTGGCAATTGCAGTTTGGGTATTGCGAAACAGAATGGCGAAAAAAGTTCAGCACGACTGTTGAATAGGCAGCCAGAGAAGAAATTGTTCTCGGAACGTTTACTGAGATATAACAAAAAAAGGCCGCTGTCCCAATAAGGGGACATCGGCCTTTTTGTTATAATAAAAATAAACTGTTAAGCAGGGATATATTTTGTCAACGGACAGTTCTTACAGCCTTTTTCAGGAAGATCTGTGTTTGTGTGAACTTTACTAACAATGTCAGCAACAGCTGATGCGGTGTCAGGATACAGGTTTTCCATACCAATCTTATCAAGCAGGTGGGTTCGTTCCATTACAGCCATGACCTGTCCTTTTACGCTAGACATTGCAAAACCGAGTTTTGCGGCACGCAGGCGGTCAACAATCATGGATAGTGCATCTTCACCGGATGCATCCATATCATTAATACCACTGGCATCAAGAAGGATATAGCGCAGATCCGGTTGATCGGTTCTGAATTTTGCAACCTGCTCGTCAAGATAGCTGGCGTTGGCGAAAAATAGGGCGCCGTCAAAACGAACAACTGCGATATGGCGACAACCTTTGAGACGATAATGTTCAGAACTTTTCAGTACTTTATCTTCATGCATGGAAAGTGAGGCCACAACCGGGCGCATGGACTTGTAGAGGAATACACCCATGGAAAGAACAAAGCCGACCATGATACCCTTATCCAGATGAGGAGCAAAATAGAGGGTGACCAGAAAGCTGAGAACAGAAATGATTCCGTCATATTTCTGGGCATGCCATGAATGAACAAAACCTTTAATGTTAACAAGCCCGATAACTGCCATCATGATGACCGCAGCCAGTGTTGCCTGTGGGAGATGGTAGAGTAAAGGGGTGAAAAAGAGCAGCGTTATAACCACCATAATTGATGTGATAACTGAGGATATACCTGATACCGCGCCAGCTGCCAGGTTGACAGCAGAGCGGGAAAATGAACCGGAAACCGAATAACTGGATCCGAAGGAACCAAGGATATTGGCAAGTCCCTGACCAATTAACTCCTGGTTGGCGTCAATCTTCTGACCGGTTTTTGCTGCCATGGCTTTTGCGATGGCAATGGCTTCCATGAAACCAAGCAGAGATATGATTATAGCAGTTGGCAGAAGTTTGAAAAAACTCTTGATGGTAAGTTCTGGTATTGCAATTGTTGGCAGTCCCTCAGGGATTGTGCCAACAATAGCACCACCACCCATCATAAGTAATTTTGAGCTATCCAGTTCTTTGTTTTTCACTTTCAAGCGCCAGGTTTTGCCATCGGTCTCAATGCCTGCAGGGATATTTCCTTTAGGATAGAAGGTGTAGTTTTCCCCATCTTGTACTGCTTCAAATTTCATGTGTCTGAGATCTTTACGAAGCAGATGGGCTTCTTCTTTCGCATGATTCATATGGTTGGTGAGAATAGCTATCTCACCTTCAAGTTTGATCAACTCAACGGATGGACCGCCGTGGCCTCCTGACTCTGCGTTGCGTAGCTCATCAGCAGTATTCCCAAGAGTTGCACGTTGTCCACCGTGCTCCTCAATGAGTCTGGTTTTATGGTTGAAGTCGTGAATTTGTTCTGAAATACCAGGTGCTTGAATGGCAGATACGTCAACGGTGGTATCATTGTTAAAGCCTGTAAAGTAGGAAATAACTGTAGTGATAAGGACTGCCACCAGTACATTTGGAATTTTTGGGGCAAATTTCTTCAACAGTGCCATGATGGTGACCGCTGAGATTGCATAGATCAGCGTCGGCATGTGTGTATAATCCATTGCCGCTTGTCCCACCCTCATCATGGTTTCATAATGGTGAGAGGCTTTATCTACATATACACCAAAAAATTTGGAGAATTGAGACGTTGCAATGATAATAGCTGCTGCATTGGTGAATCCGTTAATAACCGGATGGGAAAGAAAATTGACCACCATTCCCAGGCGCAGAACACCTAAAGAGAACTGGAAGATACCAACAACAAGTGCCAGAACAATTGAGTAGGCAATAAACTCAGGAGATCCAGCAGTTGCCAGGGGCTCTAAAGAGGCTGCTGACATAAGTGAAACTACAGCAACAGGACCGGTGCCAAGTTGACGACTGGAACCGAAAAGTGCTGCCACCATAGGGGGTAAAAATGCAGCATAGAGACCATAATAGGCCGGAAGGCCTGCAAGTTGTGCGTAGGCCATTGATTGAGGAATCAAAACCATGGCAACCGTAATACCGGCTGCCAGGTCTAGTTTAAATGATTCCCCTTTGTACCCCTTGAACCAGAGTATAAACGGAAAAATTTTTGCAAGTAACATAATGTGTGGACCCTTTTAGTTAAAAAATTAGTGGAGGAGGGTTTAGGTGAAACGTATATATATAAAACTGAATGGTGATTCAGTTTGCGGTTCCTGACAAGTCGTAGCGCTGAACTTGCTTTCCGTCAAGTATTTTTTACAATTTCATTTAAATCCTATTCAGTGGGGTTGTGATAAATGCTCGAAACTCCCCTTAGTTGAATTTTGTTTTTGCTTGATCCATCTGTGTTTGAGAGATAAATTATAAAAAGATGGATATAAAAATTACAACTTCAGGATCTTAAAAAAACCTTGCCTGATAGCTAGTGTTTAGGGTACTTTGTCATAATTTTGCATATCTTTTTTTTGGATTTTATTGCAAGTGGTGGATGTTTAAGATAAATGTTTGTTCATCATATTAAGCATAATCCATACATTGCGAGATTATATACCTGCCGTTATGGCGGTGATTATTATAAATTAAACAGTAACAGGTGAAAAAGTGACAGACAGTAATTCACTCTGGATGTCCGGGAATGAAGCCATTGCCATGGCTGCCTATGAGGCAGGGGTTAAAGTTGCCTCAGGTTATCCCGGAACACCATCCACAGAGATCATGGAGAATCTCTCCAAATATGAGGGCGTGTATACAGAATGGGCGCCCAATGAAAAAGTAGGCCTTGAAGTTGCCATCGGTGCTTCTTTTGCCGGTGTCAGAGCATTTGCAACCATGAAGCATGTTGGTGTCAATGTGGCTGCCGATCCTCTTTTTACCGTATCATATACAGGCGTTCGAGGCGGACTGGTGGTGATCACTGCTGATGACCCTGAGATGCATTCTTCTCAGAATGAACAGGACAATCGTAATTATGCCTATGCTGCCAAGCTTCCCATGCTTGAACCCTCTGAGCCTGCTGAAGCAAAAGAACTTTTGAAAGATGCCTTTGATCTTTCAGAAAAATTTGACACTCCGGTTCTTTTTCGTATAACCACCCGTGTGGCACATGTGAAGGGCGTTCTCAGCAAGGGTGATATGAGACAGTCT
The DNA here is from genome assembly GCA_029932055.1 of Desulfocapsa sp. Taxonomy (GTDB): domain Bacteria; phylum Desulfobacterota; class Desulfobulbia; order Desulfobulbales; family Desulfocapsaceae; genus Desulfocapsa. Next base: position 14,290 of record JAOZQU010000043.1, on the reverse strand, counting down.
GCGGCTACCTGTGGTATTGAGAAAGCACCTGCTAAGATTGTTATGTTGCCTGGAAATGCCCGTAACCGTCGAAAAGTTGTGGAAGAGCGTATGGTTCAGCTGCGGGAAGTTGCAGAGAGTGATGCCTTTAATAAAGTAGAACCGGGAGACACCAAACGTGGTTTTATTACCGGCGGTGTTGCCTATTTATATGTGAAGGAGGCTTTTCCAGAGGCCACAGTATTGAAACTTGGCATGAGCTGGCCGCTTCCTGAGAAAAAGATCAAAGAATTTGCAGCAAGTGTTGATGAGCTATACGTCGTGGAAGAGCTTGATCCATTCCTGGAACATCATATCAAGGCCATGGGCGTTGAGTGTCACGGCAAGGACTTAATTCCTAATCAGGGTGAGTTAAACACCTCCATCGTTCGTACCTCCATTGATCCGGATTCGGCTCCTGAGCTTTTTGCTCCAGCAGACCTTCCCATGCGGCCACCTAATATGTGTGCAGGATGTCCGCATCGTGGTGTGTTTTTTAATCTTTCCAAGATGAAAGATATCTTTGTTTCGGGCGATATCGGCTGCTACACATTAGGCTTTTTGCCACCTTTGTCAGCCATGGATTCCTGCGTCTGTATGGGTGCATCAATTCCCATTGCCCATGGTATGGCCAAGGCTCTCGGGGAAGAGGGGAAAGGAAAGCTGGTATCTGTTATCGGTGATTCAACCTTTATCCACACTGGTATCAATGGGCTGATCAACTCAGTTTATAATGATTCCAAAACGGTTCTCATTATTCTTGATAACCGAATCACTGCCATGACCGGCCAGCAGAATAACCCGGCATCCGGCTATAACATAAAGGGTGAGGTAGCTAATTCAATCAATTTTGAAGAGTTGTGCAGGGCGGTTGGTGTCAAGCATGTGGAAGTTGTTAATCCCCATGATATCGATGAATGTCGTACGGCTCTGAAAAAAGCACTGGAGCTTGATGAGATGGCAGTAGTTATCTCAAGAGCGCCTTGTGTGCTTCTGCCCGAGATAAAAAATGCGCAGCATAATCCGTATTCAACTAACACTGAAAACTGTGCTGGCTGTATGGCCTGTGTCAAACTTGGCTGTCCAGCAATCAGCTGGACAAATATTACGCCTGAAGAGGCTGTGGCCAGAGGCTATAAAGAAAAGCAGAAGGGTTTTGCCGTGATTAGTGAAGTACAATGTAATGGTTGCGGTCAGTGTGCTGCTTTGTGTAAATTTGAAGCAATCAACAGGAAGGGAGAATAGACAATGGCAACAACAGGAAATATTCTTTTTTCCGGAGTGGGTGGTCAGGGGATTCTGCTCGCCAGTGAAGTGACAGTGTATGCCCTGCTTGCAGAGGGCTATGATGCCAAAAAAAGTGAAGTACACGGTATGGCCCAGCGCGGCGGTTCTGTAACGGCCCAACTTCGTTATGGGGATAAGGTGTATTCGCCTTTGATTGAGCCTGGCAAGGCAGATATTCTGATCTCTTTTGAGATGATGGAGGCAGCGCGCTATCTGCCGTATCTCCATAAGGAGAGCAAGGTGATAGTGAACACTCAACAGATCAAGCCGCCAGCAGTGGCCATGGGCAAGATTCCATACCCTGCTGATGTGCTGGATTCGATCACTTCTCTGGGGATCCAGGTTGTCACTGTGGATGCCTTTGATATTGCCAGGGATGCCGGCGAGGTGAAGGCTGCCAATGTGGTTATGGTTGGTGCCATGTCTGCCTTTTTACCAATGGATGCCAGTGTGTATGAAGAGATCATCAACACCAGAATCCCTGAACGATTCCGTGAGGTGAATTTGAAGGCATTTGCAGCAGGAAGAAAAATTACTGCCTGAAGCAGATATAAATAATTAATTGAGAGTATGTCATGACACTATATTGGGAAGAGGAGATTGAAACCCTGCCACGGGTCGGCTTGGAATCAATCCAGTTGCTGCGTCTTCAGCACCTTGTTGCGCGGGTCTATAAGACTGTTGCACCTTATCGGCAAAAGATGGATGTGGCAGGTGTGAAACCTGGAGATATCCAGTCATTATCAGACCTTACCAAACTGCCTTTCACGGTTAAAGAAGATCTTCGTGATAATTATCCGTTCGGACTCTTTACTGTGCCCATGGATCAGGTTGTCAGGGTTCATGCCTCTTCTGGAACCACTGGTAAACCAACGGTTGTCGGCTACACCAAAAAGGATATTAAAACCTGGTCCGGTGTTATGGCAAGGGCGCTTACCTGCGCCGGAGCCACTGCCAGTGATATGATTCATAATGCCTATGGTTATGGCCTGTTTACCGGCGGACTCGGTGCCCATTACGGAATTGAACGTCTCGGGGCCACGGTTATCCCGGTTTCCGGAGGCAACACCAAGCGTCAGATCACCATCATGCAGGATTTTAAATCCACTGTTTTGCTCGCAACTCCCTCCTATGCCTTGAATCTTGCCGAGACCATGGAAGGTTTAGGGGTTGATCCCAAATCCCTGTCGCTCAGGGTGGGTGTTTTCGGAGCAGAGCCCTGGAGTGAAAATATGCGTGATGAGGTGGAGCGCAAACTAAACATCAAGGCAGTTGATATTTACGGCCTTTCCGAGGTCATTGGTCCAGGGGTTGCCATGCAGTGTCTGGAAGGGGAAAAGGGCCTGCACATTTTCGAGGATCATTTTCTCCCTGAGATTATTGATCCTGATACGGGAGAAATTCTTCCACCGGGTGAAAAGGGTGAGTTGGTTTTTACTACCCTTACCAAAGAAGCATTTCCCATTATTCGTTACCGCACCAAAGATATAACCAGATTGCTCTATGATGAATGTGCCTGTGGCCGAACCTTTGTGCGCATGGAAAAAGTTACCGGACGAACCGATGATATGCTTATCATCCGCGGAGTGAATGTCTTCCCATCTCAGATTGAGCATGTTCTCATGGGTACTGAAGGGGTGGAGCCTCATTATCAGATTGTGGTGAATCGTCAAGGAAACATGGACACCATGTCAGTTGAAGTGGAAGTAAGTGACGAGATCTTTTCAGATGAGATTAAGGCGCTTGAGAACCTCACCATGCGAATTCAGGCAGACATCAAGGATATGCTTGGCGTAACGTGCAAGGTAAAATTGGTGGAACCCAAAACCATCCAGCGTAGTGAGGGGAAGGCACAACGGGTAATTGATAACAGAAAATTATAAACTCTGGCGGGGCTAAATCATGAGAGTTGAACAGATTGCAGTTTTTTTAGAAAATAAATCAGGGCGTCTGGCAGAGATTACAGCAAAACTGGCAGCAGAAAATATTAATATTCGAGCGCTTACTGTTGCTGATACAGCTGATTTCGGTATTCTTCGACTCATTGTTGACGACGTGGAAAAGGCCAAAGCGACTCTCAAGGCAAACGGTTTTACTGTGGGAATTACCAATGTAATTGCCGTGGAAGTTGCCGATAAAACAGGCGGACTGGCAGAGGTACTGAAAACCATAGAAGAAGAAAACCTGAACGTGGAATATATGTACGCCTTTGTTAATAAATCCGGAGAAAATGCTGTGCTTATTTTTCGTTTTGAGGAGATGGACAAAGCAATCGAGTCTTTGCAGCGTACCGGTTATACCATCCTCAGCGGAAAGGAAATTTGTTCGTTATAAAGTGTCTGTGAATTTCGGAGTTAATCCGGAAAACGTATTAGACAGAGCCACTGTGGTTCTGTCGGGTATTTTTTTATATTTGAACGGGAGAAAAAGATGAAAAAATTTGCATCAAAATTCCTCATGGCCGTGATGGCAGTCAGCCTTTGTGCTGTGCCTGCCCTGGCCGAGAATATCAAAGTAGGAGCTATTCTTGCTGTAACCGGTGGCGCTTCTTTTCTGGGTGGCCCTGAGGCCCGCAGTCTGGAAATGCTGGTTGAAGAGGTAAACAGCAAGGGCGGTATCAACGGTAACAAAATTGAACTGATCATTAAAGATTCAGCAGCCAGCCCGGAAAAAGCGATTTCTTTTGCCAAGCAGCTCATTGAGGAAGAGAAAGTTTTGGCCATCATCGGACCTTCCACCTCCGGCGAGACCATGAAAATCAAAAATATCTGCGAGCAGGCCAAAACTCCATTGCTTTCCTGTGGTGCTGCCGAGGTAATTGTAAATCCTGTTGCATCCTACGTGTTTAAGACTCCGCAAAAGGATTCCTTTGCCGTCAAAAAGATCTTCATGGAAATGAATAAGATGGGTATTTCCAAGGTTGCTGTTCTTGCCGGAAATACTGGTTTTGGTAAAGCGGGTAAGGGACAGTTGTTGAAACTTGCACCTGAGTTTGGTATCGAAATTGTTGAAACCGAGGTATACGACAAGAAATCCAATGATCTCTCTGCTGTAGTAGCTAAGATCAAAGCCAACAAAGACGTACAGGCTGTAATTAACTGGTCCATCGTTCCTGCCCAGGCCATTGTTGCCAAAAATATGCGTCAGGCTGGTTGGGATGTCCCTCTTTTCCAGAGCCACGGTTTTGGAAACATAAAATACGTAGAAGCAGCCGGTGCTGCTGCTGAGGGAATAATCTTCCCTGCAGGGCGTCTTCTTATCGCCGATAGCCTGCCTGCTGATAATCCGCAGAAAGAACTGTTGATGGCGTACAAGAAAAACTACGAAGCCAAATTCAATGAGCCTGCATCCACCTTTGGTGGTCATGGCTATGATGCCTTCACCATTCTTATGGCAGCCATTGCCGAGGGTGGAAATGATCGTGACAAGGTTCGCGCTGCAATTGAAGGTTTGACCAATTTTGCCGGAACCGGTGGAGTTTTCAACTTTTCAGCAGAAGACCACAACGGTCTTGGTATTGATGCTTTCCAGATGATGACCGTTAAAGACGGAAAATTTGTCGCGTATACCGGAAAATAATTCGGTATGATTGACACTGTAGAATTGGCCGGGCTGGAATGACTATTTCAGCCCGGCTTTTGCGATTAAAGGCGTTTGTCGTTAGTAATTGATTATTAACAATTGATTATTAAATTGTATTGCCAGAGTTTCAATAAAAATAATTAATAATCAATTGTTAACAGTTAATTGTCAAGTTGATGATATCCACTGAACACTGAAAACTGTTTTTCCCATGACCACTGAACTTTTCATCCAATACCTGATGGCAGGTATCACCTATGGCAGCATCTACGCCATTGTCGCCATCGGCTTTAATATTATTTATAACACCACGGGCATTATTAATTTTGCCCAGGGGGAGTTTGTCATGTTCGGGGGGATGATTTCCATCACCCTGCTGCAGTTTATGCCTCTGCCCCTTGCCATCCTGTCCGCGGTTGCAATCACCATGCTCATTGGGGCACTGATTGAAATTTGTTTTATTCGCTGGCTAAAATCTCCTTCAGTCCTGCGTCTGATCATCATCACCATCGGTATTTCCATTCTTTCCCGTGAAGTTGCTGTACATATCTGGGGTGAGTCTATTCGTTCACTACCCTACTTTGTAGGTAATGAGATCACTTCTATTTCAATATTTGGTGCCCGTATTTCTCCTCAGGTCTTGTGGGTGGTTGCCGCCTCCGGCTTGATGGTGATATGCCTTGGAATCTTTTTTCAGATCACATCTGTGGGCCGGGAAATGAGGGCCAGTGCTTCAAACCGTAAGGCTGCAACTCTTTGCGGAATAAACACCCAAAATATGGTAACCCTCTCTTTTGTGCTCAGTGCAGGTATCGGTGCTCTTGCCGGTTGTGTCATGTCGCCCATTACCTACAGCCAATATGACATGGGAACAGGGCTTGCCATCAAGGGCTTCACGGTTGCCATTCTAGGAGGTCTTGGGAGTTCCGGCGGCGCTGTGGCAGCAGGATTACTCCTTGGCATCATCGAGGCTTTTTCAGTCTCAGTTGTGCCCCTTGCCTTTCAGGATGCTATCTCCATTGCCATTCTTCTCATTATCCTCTTTGTCCGGCCGCAAGGTTTGTTTGGCTCCAAAGAGGCTGCAGGTTTAAAGGAGTTTTGAGACTATGAAAAAACTGCTTTCCATCCTGCCGTTGCTTGTTGTGGTGATAGGTGTTCATCTCCTGACCAGTGCCACAGACACCATGTACTATCTGACCCAGATGACCATGTCGGCCTACTACTCGCTGCTGATCATCGGGCTTTGTGTGCTCATGGGCTATGCCGGTCAGATATCTCTTGGTCATGCCGGTTTTTTTGCCATTGGCGGCTATCTCTCAGCAGCACTCACCACCCATAGTCTTATCCCTCATCAGAATACAACTCTGGTCGGTTTACTGGATTCCGCAGGATTGCTCTTATCCGGCCAAAACCTCTATGGAGAGGCTTTGCTGGTGGTCACACCCTGGGCCGCGTGTATTATTGCAGTGCTGACTGCTGCAATAATTGCAGTTATCATTGGTATCCCGGTGCTCAAACTGAAAGGGCATTATCTGGCCATGGCTACCTTGGGCTTTGGAATCATCATTTATCGGGTGGCTTTGGCCATGGAATATTTTGGCGAGGCAGATGGGATTTCCGAGGTTCCACCCTTTGTCCTCATGTCGGGATTGAGTGTAAGTGGCAATTTCAGTGACCGTGTGCAGAACTACTACATTGCCTGGGTGCTGCTTCTTATCGGTATGGTTCTTCTTTTGAACTTGATCGATTCCCGTGTCGGACGCGCTCTCAGGGGAATTCACGGTTCCGATGAGGCAGCTGATGCAATGGGCGTTAATACTGCCCGTTTTAAATTACAAACTTTTGTTCTCTCTGCTGTTTTTGCTGCCGTTGCCGGAGTTCTATTGACTCATTATAACGGCGGAATTGGGCCTTCTGAAGCAGGTGTTATGAAATCCGTTCGCTATGTCGCCATTGTTGCTGTTGGTGGTATGGCACATCTCTGGGGCGCATTGCTCATGGGGATCGTCCTCAATTTTCTTTCCCTGCGCGGTGTTTTTGGCTCCTATGATGATGCCGTATTTGGTCTGATCTTGATTGTGATCATGCTTTTTGCCCCGAACGGTATTTTAAGCCTTAATATCCGCCATCGTCTGAAACACTTTTTAGGGCGTAGAAAACAGGATAAGGAAGGGGAGGCATAAACGTAAAATGGCACTTTTAGAAGTAAAGCAACTGAATAAACGATTTGGCGGACTTCTTGCGGTAAATGATGTCTCTTTTCAAGTGGAACCCGGTCAGATCAAGGCGGTTATCGGCCCCAATGGTGCAGGAAAGACAACTTTATTTAATATGATTTCCGGGACATTTCCTGCCACATCAGGAACGGTAAGTTTTAAGGGGCGTGAACTAAAGGGAAAGAAACCCTTTCAGGTGGCAGGCCTTGGTATGGCAAGAACGTTTCAGAATATCAAGATGTTCAGCGGGATGACAGCCCTTGAGAATGTCATGGTTGGCCGTCACGTCCAATCGAATAGCGGGTTTTTTGCCTCCATGTTTCGTATGCCCTGGACCTGGAAAGAAGAACGGAATATCAGGGATAAATCCATGGAGCTGTTGGCTTTCCTGGAGATTGAAGAGCATGCTCATACCGATGCAGCAAGTCTTGCTTTTGGTCAGCAACGTGCCGTGGAACTTGCCAGAGCCCTAGCTCTTGAGCCCTCTCTGCTTCTCCTTGATGAACCTGCTGCAGGACTTAATATCTACGAAACAGCAGAAGTCGGACGTCTGATCACCAAAATTCGTGATCTGGGCATTACGGTTCTGCTGGTGGAACACGACATGTCACTGGTTATGGATATTTCCGATGAGATTGTGGTGCTCTGTTTTGGAGAAAAAATTGCAGAAGATGCTCCTGAAAAAATCCAGCAGGATCCGGAAGTGATTAAAATCTATCTGGGGGAGGAGTAGGCTATGCTGAGGATACGAAACCTGAGATCCGGATACGGAAAGATAAAGGTACTCAAGAATATCTCCATGCATGTGGAGCCAGGAGAGATTGTAACTATCATTGGAGCCAACGGGGCAGGAAAAACCACCCTCCTGTCCACCATTGCAGGATTGGTAAAAGCAACTGCCGGTGAAGCTGAATTCAAAGGTAGCAATATTCTGAAAACTCAGGCTTCCGCTATTCCAGGGTTAGGTTGTGTCATGGTGCCGGAAGGCAGACAGGTTTTTGCAACCATGACTGTGGAAGAAAATTTACTTCTTGGCGGGCACGTTGTGCAGAAGGATGGGAAACATGTGCTTCTCAGGCTTTTACAACGCCAGTATGAACTCTTTCCCATTTTACGTGATCGTAGAAATCAGCTGGCAGGAACATTATCCGGTGGTGAACAGCAGATGCTTGCCATGGGGCGTGCCCTTATGTCACGTCCTTCGCTGGTAATGATGGATGAACCTTCCACCGGTCTTGCACCTCTTATTGTTAAAGAGATTTTTCAGATTATTGTTCGTCTGCGGGACGAAGGGAACACAGTGCTTCTGGTAGAGCAGAATGCCAAAGCAGCGTTAGGTATTGCTGATCGTGGCTATGTTCTGGAAACCGGAAAAGTTATCCTCCAGGGCCCGGCAGACGATTTGCTTGCCAATCAGGATGTGCAGAGAGCCTATTTGGGAAGAGAAAAAGGGGAAGAGAAGTAGAAAGTGTTCAGTTTCTTATCTAGTGCTCATACACAGGAGCTTGTTACTGAATTAAAAGAAATTGAGGTGAGGGCACCAAAAGACTATTTTAAAACATTAATAATTAACCGTTGTTAATTGATTATTGATTGTTAATAGGAGTATTGTGTTGGTGATTTCTTGAAATAACAGCCCAAATAATCAATAATCAATTGTTAACGACTAATAACTAACGCTAATCTTGACGGCTATGACCCCCTAGGGGTGAAACTGAAAACTGAAAACTTTTTTTAAAATTATGTATTGGGAACCAGAAAAAGAATGTATGGCCAGGGAAGAGCTGGAACAGTTTCAGCTTGAACGTCTGCAGTCCACTCTCTACAGGGTGGGCACTCATGTGCCGTTTTACCGGCAGAAGTTCAATGAGATGAAGCTTGATTATGAAAGTTTCAGCTCACTCGATGATATTCGTAAGCTGCCTTTTACAAGCAAACAGGATTTACGCGACAGCTATCCCTACGGTTTGTTTGCAGTGCCTCTTCGGGAAGTGGTACGATTGCACTCATCATCGGGAACCACTGGTCAGGCGACAGTGGTGGGCTACACGAAGAATGATATCAACAATTGGTCCAATCTGGTGGCACGCATACTCTGTGCTGCAGGGCTGACTGCTGATGATGTTATCCAGATTGCCTTTGGCTATGGGCTCTTTACCGGTGGTTTTGGTTTGCACTATGGTGCTGAACGGCTGGGAGCCTCAGTTATTCCTATTTCAGCAGGCAACACGAGACGGCAGATTCAGATTATGCAGGATTTCAAGACAACTGCTTTGGTTTGTACTCCTTCCTATGCCTTGAATATTGCTGATGTTCTCTTTGATATGGGGATTAATCCGGCAGGACTTTCCCTGAAGTTTGGACTGTTTGGTGCTGAGCCCTGGTCTGAGGCCATGCGTCGTGAAATCAATGAGAAACTTGGTATCCAGTCCACGGATAACTATGGGCTTTCTGAGATCATGGGGCCGGGAGTTGCCGGGGAATGCAAGGAGTGTAACGGCCTGCATATCAATGAAGATCATTTTCTGGTTGAAATACTGGATCCGGATACCATGGAACCGGTTGAGCCGGGAGAGGTGGGGGAGCTTGTAATCACCACACTCACCAAAGAAGCCTTTCCTATGATTCGTTACCGAACCAGAGATTTGACCCGTCTTATTCCCGAGCCATGCCCCTGTGGCCGAACCTTTAATCGTATGCACCGTATTCTCGGGCGCACTGATGATATGCTGATTATCAAGGGTGTGAATGTCTTTCCCACCCAGATTGAGTCAGTACTTTTCAATATCGATGAAACCGAGCCCCATTACCGTATTATTGTTGAGCGTGAAAATCATCAGGATCGGGCAACCGTTCAGGTGGAAGTAAAGGAATCCATGTTTTTTGATCAGATGAGCAAACAGCGGGAACTCATAAACACCATCCGCAAACAGCTTAATTCCGAGTTGGGTATTGGAGTGGCGGTGCAGCTTGTGGAGGCAAAGACCCTTGAACGTTTTGAAGGGAAGGGACAACACGTGATTGATAAGAGGAATATATGACTCGTTCAAATAGTCGAAGTGCAGATAGTCTGCGTGATGTATCCTTGGAATGGGATTTTCAGCCCGGAGCAGATGCTTCGCTCCTCATCCGCATGGGTGGCACCCATGTCATATGCGGGGTTTCTGTTGAGGAAAAAGTACCACTTTTCTTAAAGGATACTGGCAAAGGCTGGATCACCGCAGAATATGGGATGCTGCCCTGTGCTACAAACTCACGCTACAGACGTGAGATCGGCGGACGTTCTGGTAGAACCTATGAGATTCAGCGGCTCATTGGTCGCAGCTTGAGGATGATGGTGGATCTTTCCCGGATTGGAGAACGAACCTTACGCATAGATTGTGACGTCTTGAACGCTGATGGCGGCACCCGCACAGCATCCATCACTGGCGGTGCTCTTGCCTTGCGCCATGCACTGCAAAAACTGGTCACCAGTGGTAATCTGGCTGAAATGCCGGAGATATTACCGGTGGCTGCGATTTCTGTTGGAATAGTTGATGGTGAAGCCTGTCTTGATCTTGATTATTCAGAAGATTCAAGAGCCGAGGTTGATGCGAATTTTGTTATGAGCGGTGACGGCCGTTGGATTGAAATCCAGTCCACAGCAGAAGGCTCTCCTTTCAGCTCTGAGGCATTTTTATCCATGACCAGCCTTGCTGAAAAAGGAATCAACGAGCTTTTTGAGCTCTGGAAATAAAAGGAGAAATAACTATGTTTGGGGTCACAGATCTAGGCCTGTTTATTCTTGCAGGATTGATCCTCAACATAACCCCCGGGGTTGATTTACTATATATAATGAACCGCAGTGCTGCACAGGGTAAAAAGGCTGGAGTGATTGCTGCTTTGGGTATTGGGGCAGGTTGTGTTGTTCATGTGCTTGCTGCTGCTTTGGGCCTGTCCATGATTCTGGTTTCTTCTTCACTGGCATTCACCTGTGTCAAGTACCTGGGCGCCGCTTACTTGATCTACCTCGGGATTACGACTTTCCTGAGTTTGAAACATAAAACCATCCGTGATAACAGTCAGTCTTCTTCTGTGCTGTCGCATAGAAAAATTTTCAGACAGGCAATCCTTGTTAATATCCTCAATCCTAAAGTTGCCCTCTTTTTCATGGCCCTGCTTCCACAGTTTGTCTCGCCAGGCGCAGAGCATCCTGCACTGGCGTTTCTTTTTCTTGGCGTGCTGTTCAATGTAAATGGTACTCTGGTCAATATCGTTTTTGCACTTTTTACTTCCGCTTTAGCAGTAAAACTCAAAGCTGCAGGCACACTTTCCAGGTGGCTTAAATCGCTTATCGGCACTCTTTTTGTTGCTCTTGGTATCCGCCTCGCTCTAACTGCATAATTGCTATCTGCCTTACAGTAGCTTCTTTTTGTTGTCGATTTTTTTCTGGACTTCTATAGTTGGGATGGACTTCATTATAATAGAGAAGATAGCTGTAATCAGGATTTTTCTAATTTACTGAGAGGAGATGTAATGAAATACGTTATTTTTTCAACTCTTGTTTTCATTTTACTGCAGGGCTCTGCAGTTTTTGCTGCCGGTTTTACTGTTGATCATAATTCAACAAACTTGAGCCAGATACCTGAAGAATGGATTACAAAGGCAAAACAGGATTTACATATAGCTTACAACCATACATCTCATGGCAGTCAATTGATCACCGGTATGAATGCCTTGGAGAATTTTCTTGATTTTGGCAGTAAGTATGCCTGGCTGAACAGTTCAACAGGAGATAGCTCTAATTTAAGTCTCCACGATAGGGGAATCCCGGGAATTGCCGATCTTAGCCAGGGGGATATCCCCTTTGATCATAATGGAACTATAATTGCCCGCTGGGCTGAAGATACATATAATTTTCTTGATAATAGTGATAATAATCACATTAACGTAATTCTGTGGTCATGGTGTAATATTGGCGGGCATGATATTGATCTTTATTTATTCAGTATGCAATGGCTTATTGATCAGTTTTCCACAGGAGGTGGCCATGCACGGGCTGCAGCTCATCCAGTGCAGTTTGTATATATAACCGGACATGCCAATGGCGGTGGAGAAAACGATTCTTCAGATACTCCCAATAAGCAGATTCGAGCCTACTGTAGTAATTACGACTGCATTCTCTTTGACTTCTCAGATCTGGAAAATTACGATCCTGACCATAATTATTTTTTGGATAAACTTCTTCAGGATGATCTTGATTATGATTCAGACAGCAGTGGCTCTGTAGACTCAAATTGGGCATCTGAGTATCTGCTGCGATACCCTGATGGTGAGCTCTATAAACTTACCAAGGGGGATGGCTTATATACCGGTGCTGGAAGTTGTGCTCATTCCGATGGCCCGAACAATGATGCCAGACTGAACTGTGTATTAAAAGGTCGTGCCGTTTGGTATCTTTTTGCGAGACTGGCCGGCTGGAATCCGAATGTTTCAGACCCAGACCCAGACCCAGACCCAGACCCAGATCCAGATCCAGATCCAGGCGAGCCCAACAGTACCGCTGCTCTGGTGGGCCCTAACAGCATTCTTTTATTGTAAAGAAGGTAACTGTTCACCCATTGTCATGAGGAGTATCAACAACTTTTCCGGCAGGCAACAGGATGCTGAATGTTGCTCCCTCTCCTTCCTGTGATTCAACCTTAATAGATCCACCATGTTTATTGATAATGGAATGGACAACTGCCAGACCCAGACCGGTACCCTGATCCGCACCAAGCTCTTTGGTGGTGAAATAGGGATCAAAAATTCTATCGATATTTTTTGATGCTATTCCACAGCCGTGGTCCTGAATAGTGACAAATACAAAGTCCCCTGAGGGGAGTTTGCTGTTTCCCGGGTGGAAAATGTTCTCAGTGCTAAAGTGAATAGTTCCACCGTCCGGCATAGCCTGCCTGGCGTTACTGATCAGATGCTGTATGACCTCACTGATCTGTCTGCTGTCGCAGTCCACAGGAGAGAGTTTTTCAGCCATGGTAAGTTGGTAATTCACATTCGAGTTGTCCAGGAGACTGCAGTTGTTCTTAATGATTTTATCCAGCCTTGTTGCCCGTTTTATCGGAGCATTGTTTTCGGACAGGGTGAGCAGCTGACTGGTTAGAGCCTGAGCCTGCATACCTGCTTTTTTTGCTTCTTGAAGAAGAGGCACGGCTTTGTTGTTTTGATCCAGAAGGAAGGTTGATAGTTGGATGTTACCCAGCACAGCCGTCATAATGTTGTTGAAATCATGGGCAATACCACAAGCAAGAACATTTACGGATTCCAGTTTTTTAAGCTTCAGCATCTCTTCTTCCATGTTTTTTGTCTCAGTGATATCGCGAAAATACCAGATGCGACCCAGGAACGTGTTGTCGATATCATGAAGTGGTGCGGAGTAACGTTCAAAGATGCGGCCGTCTTTTAGAGGAATAAGTTCAAGACTTGTCTCATCAGGATGCTCATAAAGGTATTGAACACGGCTGATAAAGGCATCCGGATCCGCCAACTGATCCAGGATTGTTTTGATCTGAATTTCATCATTCTGAAGGGCGGCAATGTGGGGAGCGATACTCCACATTCTATGAAAACGATCATTGGTTAGAATGATTTTCTGGTCAGGATCAACAACCAGGATACCATCCCAACTGGTTTCAAGCTGGCTCTGCAGGATTGCGTTGTTTGGCGGGGCTGTCCGGGGGGGTGAGATTCTGGAGTAGTTGAGATCCCTGAACATCATTCCTGAAAAATTTCCCTGTTCCGATGTGACCTGAAAAATGCGGAGGTCTACGTTAAGGTAGGTATTGTTTTTTTGTCGCAGCCGAACTTTTCTGGAAGGAGGCGAAAAACTTTTCGAAATATTTTGCATGTCGCCGGCAACAGCATAGGTATCATCAGGATGAATGAGAGAATGGATTGAGGTGTTGAGTATTTCATCCTGCTGGAATCCCAGTAGCGTTTCACTCGCCTGGTTAGCATGATTGATTATGCCCTTCTCATCGATGAGGTAGGTTATGTCCGGGGAAATTGCTGCAGAGGCTTTGAAAAAGGCTTCAACAGGAAGGGAGTGTGGTTGCTGATCCATGATATATATACGAAGTGAAGATACTTTGTTTCTGTGTAACTATTCAGCAAGGCAACCGGGGTGAAAATTCCGGCATTTATTTTAAAAG
>JAOZQU010000042.1 GCA_029932055.1 Desulfocapsa sp. | reverse complement strand
CGGCGCCCCGGAGGAAGTGCCCTTGGGGTGCAGGCTGGAGAAGAACTATAGTAGTTTCCTATGTGAGCCAGACTGACCGTGCAGAGATGGGGGGGCTCCTGAATAGTTACGAAAAATCAACATAAACATTCGGGTTAGAGCTAATTTAGTGCTACACCCATCAATTGTGAGAAAAACTAATCAAATTTTTTATCAATGGCTATTAATATCATTCTCCTCAACCCAATTGTAAAGATGCTTCAAGTCAGCTCAAACTCCCAGATGTAACAGCAGCAATAAAAGCATAGCGACCAAGCTTTCCGATGAAAACAAGGAAGGAAAAGAGGAAAAAGTTGAATCGTAAGGAGCCTGCTACCAGACAAAGCGGATCGCCAATTATCGGCAGCCATGAGAGCAGAAGTGTCCAGGAACCATACCTGCTGAAAAGGGCAACGGCTCTATCTGTCTGCACTGTGTCTATTCGTAGAAAGTTCTGCAGCACAAAAGATGAACCCAAAAAACCAATGCCATAGGTGGTACAGGCCCCGAGAAAATTCCCCACTGTGGCCACAGTCACGATACTCCCTGGATCAAAACGATTGAGAATCAATGCGATCAACAGCCACTCGGATCCTAGAGGCAAAACCGTGGCTGCAAGGAAACTCAAAAAAAAAAGGGCTGGTAAGCCGTTATTCAACAGGAACAGTTCCATTTCAGTACTTTAGTCCCTTATTCCTGTCACTCTTTTCAGTACCCCCTTGAGGGCATAGCCGTCAGGCTAAGCGTTAGTCATTAGTCGTTAACAATTGATTATTGTTTATTTATTTTGTTATTTAAATGGATTGTCAAAGGAGTATCTTTATTAATAATCAATTGATAACGGTTAATTATTAATATTTTAAAATAGCACATTTTATGTCATCACCTCAACTGGTTAAAAGTCGTTGGCAGACAAGTAAAACGTCCTAGCCTGACGGCTATGCCCCTTGAGGAGTATAAACTCCGACTCCGATTTTTTTTTGGCATTGAAACTTATCAGGGTGGCAGCTTTGTCTTTCAATTTTAAACTTTTAACTAACCTTCAAGCCAGTGATACAGCTAACTCAATTCCTCACAAACATGATCGGCAAATCCTTTGCCCGCCTCTTTGTGTGCGCTGAAAACCAAATCAACTCCTGCATTTTTTAACACTTCAATCTGATCGTCAAAAGCGACGATGGCGGCAATATTTCCTTCGTATTTACCGCTTCTTATCCTTTTCACAGCATAGAGATTGGCCTCAAAGCTTGGCATGGCCAGCATAAGCAGTTTTATCTGATTATTCCGAACCTGCATCCGCTCCCAGAAGTCGTAATCCGTGGCATCACCCTGGAGAACATTCCATCCATTTGCACGATGCTTATTTACTGTTTCCAGGTCAAAATCAACTCCTATGACTCTTTTTCCATAACGTTTGTGAAGACTTTCGTAAGCTGCAGCACCAATTCGTCCCATTCCAAATACAATACCATCCACATCACCAACTGACACGACCTGATCATCAGGTAAACGTTCTTTTGTTTCAAAACGTATAAGAAAATCGTGTAATGTGGCATAGAGTGTGTAGGCGACCTTATTGAGTGGTGATGCTAACATAAAACTTATTGAAAGGGATAATGCAAAGATAATTAACCATTCACTACTGAGCCACCCTTTTGATGCACCCAAAGCTCCTATAATAAGGCCGAACTCAGAATATGTTGCCAGGCTGAGAGAGCTGAGGAAGGCTGTTCGTGCCCTGAGCTTAAAACGTGTAAGCAGGAGATAAAACAAAGCAACTTTAAAAGGAATCGCACAAACCAGAAGCATTGACACACCAAAGCTGGCAAGTGTGGGCAAACCTGAAAGACCTATGGTCAGAAAAAAACCAACCAGCAAAAGATCTTTAAAACTTAAGATTGCTTTGGCAAGCTCGCTGGTTTTTGGATTCCCGGCAAGCAACATACCGATCAATAATGCTCCAAGATCAGGTTTTAAGCCAACAAGTACAAAAAGTTTCGCCCCGGCAATTGGAATAAGCAGACCAAGAAGAATTAACAGTTCACCGTGACCGCTGCGATTCATCAAGCTGAGAATTGGTCGTCTTAACAAAAGAAGTCCAAAAAGGCATACTGCCCAGGGAGATGGAATCTTGCCACTGGATAGAGTAAGAAAAAGTACAGCAAAAAAATCTTGAAGAATAAGGATACCAATGGCTAGTCGACCATGTTTGGAGTTCATTTCTCCTTTTTCTTCCAACACCTTCACTGTAAAAACAGTACTTGAAAAACTGAGAGCAAAGGCGATAAGAAGCGATACCTGCCAGTCAAGACCTGTAAACATAGAAAGACCGGTATAGGAGAGCAGATAGACACATGTACCAAGAAAGGCGATGGTCGCGCCCATATGCATGGAAGCCACGGCCCAGACTTCAGGCTTCAACAGACTTTTGACTCGAACCTTTAGACCAATGCTGAACAGTAGAAGTAAAATACCAATATCTGCCAGTTCCTGCAGATTGTCTCCTCCCTGTATGCCAAAAGCATTAAGAACAAAACCTGCAGCAAGGAAACCAAGCAATGGTGGGAGGCCTACCTGTTTCACCAGAAATCCAAGCACAAAAGCCACCAAAATCATTAAAGCATCCATCCGTTACCTCTGTTTTCAGGAATATGAAAATCACAACGAAAAAATTTCACAAAAACACATCACTTTGACCCAAGTCAAGGAGTTTGCATGATAACCTGATATGGTATAAACAAAATCAAACACTATTCCCTTTTACTCAATAAGGATACCAATATGAAAATAATGCGAAAAATCATAGAAATTGACGAAGAACTCTGCGATGGTTGTGGACTCTGTGTTCCTGACTGTGCTGAAGGATCCCTGGTAATCGTTGACGGCAAAGCCAAAATGGTCTCCGACAACCTCTGCGACGGTCTTGGTGCCTGTCTCGGAGCCTGCCCAACCGGAGCCCTGAAAATCATTGAACGAGAAGCTGAAGATTTTGACGAAGAGGCTGTTGAAAAATACCTGGAAACACAAAAAACAGAGGAAGCAGCAAAAACACCTAAAGCTTCAGGCTGCCCTTCAACACAGCTGAAAACCTTTGCTCCACAGACCGCCTGTCAAACAGCTAACAAGCCTGTTATGTCAGCTGGTGGAGGAACTACATCCCTTACTCACTGGCCGGTTCAAATTCGACTCGTTCCACCAACCGCTCCTTTTCTTCAAGGTGCTGATTTACTGATTGCTGCAGACTGTGCTGCTGTTTCCGCCCCGAATTTTCAACTGGATTATCTCACCGGCAAAGTGGTGATGATGGGATGTCCTAAATTTGATGATGCAGACGATTATGTCCAACGCTTCAGTGAGATTATCGCCACCTGCAATCTGAAAAGTATCACCATTCTCATCATGGAAGTTCCCTGCTGTTCATCCATGAATGGCATTATTCAAAAAGCCATTGAACGTGCTGGAAAAAGTGTGCCGGTTGAACAGATCACCATTTCCACCCAAGGTGCTGAGATAGAGAAAAAAAGCTGGTAGGTTTATCTTTCAGTTTTGTAACTCTTAACTCAAAACTATTCACTGACATTCATGTCATTAGGCGGTATACAATTGCCTGTATGCCGCCTTTTCTATTCAGCCTTCATCACAGTGATCACAGTACCACCAGGACGATGATCTTTCGACTGAATGACTCCACCGGAAAAGGTTACAACCCGATCCATCTTTCCTGCCATATCAGCTGCACAGATAAACCGAAATTCTTTTCCCCTGGCCATCTTTCTTAAACGTGCCCGCACGTCTTTAAAGCCTTTTCAGCAATCTCCGCGATAGTCTATTTCTATTTTTTCCATATATTAACTCTTTTCCTGTCTTTGAAGACACAAACGATTGCCTGATTGAGAAACAAGAAATCCAAAAGACTGCAGCAACTGGAACAAAGGCCTGCCAAACAAAAACATTTCTTCCTGTAAAACTAATGGTGACTCCCGAACAACTCGATTACGAAACTCCAGATCCCGATTCACAGAGATCTCAAGGGCGATAAGGCTGTTGGCAGCAGATTTTTTATTTTCTCTAAAAAAAACTGTAAAATCCGGGAGAGGACAGGCTGTTTCATACTCTGTGATCAATCCCTGTAGAAATGAATCCTGCTCCAGGATATCAAAACGGCTGAGAAGATCAGATTCCACCAGGGCCAGACTTTCCTCAGGCTCCCAACATTTCAAAGCACGGCATGCCAAAGGCCGTTGGTTATAAATAGTGCAGCCACGGGAAGTCACATCATAATAACAGCAGGTCCATTCCCGGCCCGTGCCACGAAGCTTAACAATCTCATTGTTTGTTGCCTGAACCTTGTCAGTGACAGGATTGTAGGCAAACTCCCCTTTACGGATGGTAATAAGATCCTTTCGCGGAATTTTTTTAAGATGCAGTAAAGGTAGATCTCCACTGTGAAGAGCAGCCCCGCCTTTTGTGCAGCAAATGCCGCATTGGTTGCAGGATGTCTGTTTGCTTATGTTGTTTTTGTCACTATCCACTACTCACCCTGTCATTTCCTTGTTGTCTTTTTCAGCCTGAAAATAATCCAATTAAAAAATGTTACATCGTTGATGCCACGTTTTATACCCTATTCATCTTTTGTAGCCAACATCAATCATTTGACAAAACATATTCACTTATGTTCTAAGAATTCATAAAGCTATCGTAGATAGCGTATACTTTGAAATGTAGTCTGCTCCGGTAAAAACCCCATGAGATCTCTTAGTGCCCTCATTGCCTGCCCGGGATGCGATTTGCTGCTGAAAAAAATTAATCCCGCAGGCTCCATAAAACAGTTTTGTCCACGCTGTAACAGATTACTATATCAGAAAAAAAGTCATTCAATCAGTAAAGTTCTGGCCATTTCCATTAGTGGCCTGATTGCATACATACCAGCAATTTCCCTGCCTCTTTTGACTCTCAATGCAATGGGGATGCACCAGAACGGTTCCGTCTTTGATGCTTTTGTAAGCTTTTATCATCAAAATTATATTTTTGTCGCAGTCTTACTCTTTCTCACCTCGATCTTGTTTCCACTCTTAAAGCTGAGTCTTCTCTTTTCCGTTGCCCTGCAACTTAAGCTGCGTTTATATAGCAATAATCTCCCCTTTCTTTTTCGGCTGTCCCATTACCTTGACGAATGGGGTATGCCGGATGTGTATCTAATTGCAGTTCTGGTAAGTATCATCAAGATAAGCAGTGTGGCATCCATACAATATGACGTTGGTTTTTTCTGCTTCATTTTCCTGGTCGTCATGACACGTGCCTCTTCCTCAGCTCTTGATTCTGAAATTTTCTGGCAGGAAATTCAACAAATCAAACCACCTATGCAACTACATGAAAACAGTAGTGACTAATCCAACTTCCAGGCAAACTGCCATGGATGCCGGATTTATATCCTGCCACGACTGCGGAATACTGGTCAATGTCGGAAATATCGCTGCCGAGACCATCCTTTCCTGTCCCCGTTGCAATGCCAATCTTCATTTCCGTAAAACACATTCCATCTCAAGAACCTGGGCACTTATTATAACTTCAGCCATCCTCTTTCTTCCGGCAAACCTGCTTCCCATCATGCGTGTTGATTTTCTTGGCACTCAGGAATACTCCACCATTATGGATGGCATTATCTATTTTTTTCATGGTCAGGAATATGGCATCGGACTTATTATTTTCATAGCCTCTATTCTTGTTCCTCTGTTTAAAATTATCGGCATGCTGATCATTCTCCTTTCCATTCATTTCAAATGGAAACACTGGCTGCGTCACAAATCTGCGATGTTTCGCTTTATTGAATTTGTTGGACGATGGTCCATGCTCGATATCTTTGTCATAGCACTTATGTCAACACTTGTTGACTTTGGTACCCTTACATCAACCCAGGCAGCTCCAGCTGCCACCTACTTTACCGCAGTTGTTGTTTGTACAATGTTTGCAGCCCTCACTTTTGACCCAAGATTACTCTGGGATGCCTGAAACGTAACTATCTGAGATAAAAAAAACAAACCTTTAAAAAAATCATGGAACCTCCAGTTATCAAAGCGAAAAAAGGACTTTCACCTATTTGGATTCTTCCTCTGGTTGCTCTCTTCATCGGCGCCTATCTCATATACAAGGATTTCCAGGAAGCCGGTATCATGATTACAGTGCAAATCAAAGATGCCAATGGACTCATTACCGGAAAAACCAAGGTCATGTACAAAGGACTCCCGGTTGGTACTCTGAAAGACTTTGAAGTAAGCCCTGATCTGCAAACTATTGAGGCACATATAGAAATGTTGAAGCAGGCAAAAGAAGAGCTTACAACTGACTGCAAATTCTGGGTCGTGCGTCCGGAGGTCTCAATGAATCGAATTACCGGTCTTGAAACATTGATGAGCGGGAGTTACTTTGAGGTCCAACCTGGGACGTCCATTGAACTTTCCACCTCTTTTACAGCCCTTGACGAAGCGCCTCCTGTTTCAATGAATACGCCAGGATTGCACCTGACCTTACAATCAAAAGATGATGTCTCCCTACAACCAGGCTCTCCTGTGTATTTCAAAAAAATTGAAGTGGGAGAAATAACATCTAACCTATTACTGGATAATGGCACCATTGAAACCAAACTTCTCATTTATCCTAAATATATGACTCACCTCAGCAGCGATTCCAGATTTTTTATTAATAGTGGTATTCGTTTCCATGCTAACCTGCCCAAAGTTACCATGCAGATTGACCCTCTTAAGACAATTTTAAGAGGTGGAGTCAGTTTCTTCACTCCTGATGGTAGTCAGAAGACGGCTGATATAACAACAGTTTTTCCATTGTATGCCAGCCTCTCCCATGCCCGCCGTGTTGATTATATAAAAATCAAACTTCGTTTCTCTGTAGATCATGGTCTGGAGCCTGATGCCGAAATCCGTTTCAATGGAATAACAATCGGCTCAATTACTGATATGGAACTTGACGATACTATGAGAACTGTTCACGCAGAGGCTTACATTAAAAAATCCATGAAACGCTTGCTTCGTAAAGATACTTATTTCTGGGCTGTCAGTGCAAAATTTAATGCAGGCGGAATCTCTGGCCTTGATACGCTTATCACAGGAGCCTATCTTAATATTATCCCCGGCAATGCGGAACAGCCAGGCAGAGATTTCCTGGTTCATGCTTCCCGTCCTGTTAACATGAATGTGAACACAGGCCTGAATCTTGTTCTTGAAACTGATCGCCTTGGATCACTCGGTTATGACAAACCCGTCTACTTTCGTCAGGTGAAAGTTGGCCAGACCACAGGGTATGAACTTTCGCCCACAGGCCAAAACGTTTTCATTTACGTTAATATCCACAAACCTTATGTGAATCTCATTCGGGAAAACACAAAATTCTGGAACAGCAGTGGTTTTCGAATTAAAGGAGGCTTGTTGACGGAAATGAAAATCAGCACCGAATCTTTAGCGGCAATCGTTGGAGGAGGAATTTCTTTTTCCACACCTGATAAAGATGACATGGGAAACCCTGTCCCAAACGGTCACCACTTCAGTCTCAATAGAGATCCTGATGACAAATGGCTTACCTGGAGTCCGGCGTTGAAACTTGGCAAAATCCCCCCTAAGTTGATTCATGCACAAAAGACATCCCCTGAGAAATAGACTTCTTAAATTAGTTTTCATCCAGGCTTCCAAGTAGTTCACCCTGGATATGGAGAAAAAAATGCAAAAACAAACACGACAATTTTTCTGGTTTTTCTTGTTGGGCAGCTATTTATTTCTTTCGACAAGCCTTATCGGATCTGCTTGGGCTGCAGAAAATAGATTTAAAACTTTGGAAGATGGAACAGTCAAAGATCAAAAGAGTGGCCTTATCTGGGCATCCCGGGATAATGGTTCCAGTATAATATGGTCGGAAGCTGTAACGTATTGCGAGAATTATTCAGAAGGTGGCCACAAAGATTGGAGAATGCCGTCTGCAGATGAACTGGCAACACTCTATGGCAACAGAAGAAAAGTTAAAGATCAGGATTACGAAGAAACCATAGATGTGGTAACAAAATCCATCAAGATCACAAGTCCTTGGGTTTGGACCAGCAGAAGAACAGCCAAAAACAAAGCCATCGCTTATGGTTTCAACTACGGCACAAGCAGAAGGATGCACCGTGGAAGCGGAGGGACTCGACGGGCTTTGCCTGTTCGCTAAGACTGGTTAAGAAAAAACCTTGCTGCGTTCAAAACTCAATACGAAAGCTGTACACACCTTCTTCAACCACACTCTGTACTTTATAGCCGGAATGATTAAAAATCGCCTGCATACGTTTATTATCACGTAAAACCTCTGCCGTGAATCCGGAAATGCCACTTGCTTTGGCAAGGGTTATCAAATGTTTGAACATAAAAGTACCTAAACCCTTATTTTGCCATTCATCACGAATAACAAAGGCTACTTCAGCCAGATTTGTGCGTTCATCAAGATAGTATCTTCCCACAGCCACGATATCATCTCCGTGGGCCTCCGGCAATGTGCCGACAATAGCTACATCTTTTCGATGATCCACGTAGACAAAATTTTGAATTTCACGCTGACCGAAACGCTGATTGTGGCTCATGAACCTGTAGTATAGCGTTTCCTGGGACAGGTCATAAAGCAGATCACGCATTCGAGGTTCATCTGTTGGATGGATAGGCCGAAAATACAATTCAGTTCCACTGTCCAGAAGATAGGTGGCCTTCATCATGTCCTGGGGTGCAACCACAAATTTCCCTTCCACCTCCACAAATTCCTGACGAATATACTTTGCCTCAATGGCCTCTTTCAAAAGCTGCTCACGATGATCAGGGTGGGCAATTGAGATAAGAGCCAGGGTTCGATCCTGCACGGATTTCCCATGTAAATACGCCACTCCATACTCACTAACCACATAATGAACCGTTGCCCGGCTCACCACAACGCCTGCGCCTCTGCTTAAGCTTGAACGAATTCGTGATCGACCTTCAATGGTCGTGGAGGGAATGGTAATAATAGCTCTGCCGCCAATGGAGCGTGCAGCACCACGGTTGAAATCAACCTGCCCTCCAACTCCTGAATAAAAGAATCCGTCTTCCGAATCAGAGCAAACCTGCCCGGTGAGATCAATCTCAAGGGCCATGTTGATGGAGACCATACGGTTCTGCTTTCCAATTACATTGGAATCGTTTACATATTCTGTTGGCCGAAATGAAAACAGGGGATTATCATCTATAAAGTCGTAGAGTTCCTTGCTGCCCATACAAAAACTTGTCACAACTTTACCACGATCAGTGGACTTTCTATTTCCAGTGACTGCACCGCATTTAATGAGCTCAAGAATGGAATCAGTAATCAGTTCCGTATGGATACCCAGGTCATGCTTTCTCTTCAGGGCAACAATAACTGCCTGCGGGACTCTGCCCATGCCTGGTATTCGGCCCAGGCCAAACTCTACGGTGGAGCCAGAAGGAACCAGGCCTGCTACAAATTCCGCAATTTTTTTGCTGACCGGGTGCGTTGGTTGTGATTTGCGCTCAAGAAGCGGGACATCTGCAGGTACCAGAATATCAAGATCATACACATCGATAAGGCTGTCCCCTCGTGTCCAGGGCATTTGGGGATTTACCTGGGCAATGACAAGTGATGCATTTTCCGCTGCACTCTTTACAATATCCACAGACACACCAAGACTCATTTTACCGCGCGCATCAGGGGGAGTAACCTGAATTAGAGCCACATCAAGCGGCAACTGGCCGGAATCAAACAGCCTTGGAATATCAGACATCAAAACAGGAGTGTAATCGCCACGGCCTTCCTGAATCACCTCACGAACATTGTGACCGATAAAAAATGAATTAATTTTAAAGCAACTGGAAAATTTTTTATCAGCATAAGGGGCATTTCCCTTGGTTAGCAGTTCCACGATCTCAACATCTGCAAGCTTGCCGGCAATCTTCGTCATTGCTTCAACAAGAACCGTTGGTTCACCACAGCCAGTTCCAAGAAATACCCGGTGTCCTGATTTCAACTGTGACAGAGCCAGCTTTGGGGTCTTGATCATGTCTTTATAGGTTTCTTTCCAGTTGGCATCGTATTCCATATCGCTTTCCTACTTCTCTTCCGGCAATGGAGCCAGGGTCATTCGAGCATCTGCAACAACTGGTTCTGCACCAAAATTGCCTACAATAAAAGGGTTGATATCCAGTTCCAGAATCTGTGGAAAATCAGTTGTCAACTGACTTATACGTTGAAGTCCTGAGGCAATAGCTGCAATATCAACCCCATCCCGCCCTCTTCGTCCCTGAAGCATGGCATAGGATCTGGTGGATTTCAGCATCTGAATTGCTTCCTGCTCTGTGATAGGTGCCAGATGAAAGGTGACATCCTTCATCACTTCGACAAAAATCCCTCCAAGACCAAACATAAGCATGGGACCAAACTGTGGATCACGGGTCATACCAATAATTACCTCGAGTCCTTTGGCTACCATTCTCTCAACATATACACCTTCAATTCTAACATTTGGTACTTTTTTCCGAATCTTCAAAGTCATCAGATCATAGGTGTCTTCGACTGCTTCACCATTTGCTACATTCAGGAAGACTCCGCCCAGATCACTCTTATGAATAATATCCGGAGATACAATTTTCATGGCCACGGGAAAGCCAATACGTTCCGCTATTTCCAATGCCTCTTCATCGCTGGAGGCAAGCGCCCCCTCGGGAACCTGAAAGCCATATGCTCCAAGTACATCTTTACCCTTTACCTCACCAAGTTGTAGCCGGCCGGTACGTTGGCGACGAGCAAGTATTCGTTCAACCCTGCGTCGATTCACCTTAAAACGGGTTACTGTTCTCGGAGGTCGCTGTTTCCAGGTGGCATATTCACGCATTCCTTTGAGTGCTGCCACTGCACGCTCAGGGGTTTCATAATCAGGAAGCCCTGCTGCGGCTAGCTCATTGCGGGCCGGCAAAAGTTTACTGCCACCCATAAAAGTTGCGACCACCGGCTTGGTACCATCTATGCTTGCGGCAATGGCCTTGGCCGTTTCTGCCGGCTGACTCATGGCCTGAGGAGTAAGAATTACAAGAATTGAATCAACTGCAGGATCTTCCTGGGCAACTTTGATAGCCGCGGCATAACGATCCGGGTCTGCATCGCCCAAAACATCAATGGGACTGGCAGCACTGACGGGTTGAGGTAGTTGTACATTGAGAAGAGCTTCCGTATGACGATCAAGGTCGGCCACCTTCATTCCTGCCTGCTCCACGGCATCAGCAGCAAGAATTCCAGGGCCACCGGCATTGGTGATGATAAGGATATTATCACCATTAGGAAGAGGCTGCATGGAAAGGATGCAAGCAAAATCAAACAGGGCCTCAAAAGTGTCTGCCCGAATCACCCCTGATCGTTTAAACACTGCTCCGTAGGCAGTGTCTGCGCTTGCAAGAAACCCGGTATGTGAAGCTGCTGCTTTAAGCCCTGCTTCTGTGGTGCCGGATTTCAGAATAATCACAGGTTTTTTGGATGAAGCTTCTTCCGCAGCTTTTACAAAGTTTTCACCAGTGGTTATATCTTCGAGATACCCGACAATAACCTTTGTCTGCTCATCGTTGGCCAAATACGAAAGGATATCCACCCCGGTGATATCTGCTTTGTTGCCGATGTTAATTAATTTTGCCAGGCCAAGATGACGATCAGCTGCAAGATCAAGCATTACACTGGTGAGAGCACCTGACTGAGAAAACACAGAAATCCCGCCAGTTGCAGGCATTTCACCTGCAAAAGAGGCGTTCATTTTAATTTCCGTATTGATACAACCAAGGCAGTTCGGTCCCAGCATCCTGATATCACGACGATGACACAACTCTGTGAGTTCCTGCTCACGGGCTGCTCCTTCAGGGCCACTCTCCCGAAAACCTGAAGCTGTGACAATCACAGCCTTTACCTTCACCTTTACACATTCTTCAATCACTGCTTTTACTTGCGAAAACGGAAGAGCAAGTACCACCAGATCCAACTCTTTTCCATATTCTGTGAGAGATGGAAAACAGGGAAGGCCAAGCAATTCATCAACAGCAGGATTGATGGGGATAATCGACCCTTGAAAACCACCCTCCATTAAATTGGCGAGAATTGTATGGCCAAACTTCCCTTCTGTTCGTGAAGCTCCTACAACAGCTACACTCTCAGGACTAAACAGTGTATCAAGACTCATATGCTAGCCAGCGGATAATTTTAGTTTTCACGAACTAGTCAGCCTTTTTTAATTGAAAAACCACTTGATTCAAGCAATTCCAGAACAGCAGCAATTTTAAAGGTGTTGATCCTGAGATAAATGGTATCACCTCCTCTTTTGTCATGAATACGAAGTACCCTGGTAAAAGGAATTCCCTCTTTATCAAGGAGAGTCACTATCCTGGTCATTATACCCTCGCTTCCATCATCAAGAATACCGATCAACACCGCGCCCTTTTCCCCAACTCCGAATAAGGTTTTATAGGCAGCATTCAAATCCCTGTTTGAGAATATTCCAACCACTCGTCCATCTTCTAGAACCGGCAGCGCACCAAGCTGATCACGGTCAAAGAGGAAAAGAGCATCGTCAAGGGTGGAATCAGCGCCAACGGAGACGCATTCAGTGGACATGATCTCAGAAACAGATGTTTTTTCCACACGCTCGTAAACAAGCCTTCGCTCACTATCACTTATAACAGAAGAGGGATAGGCGGATCGCAGGTCACGATCAGTCAACATGCCGACCAATAATCCCTGTGCATCAACCACAGGCAAATGACGAAACTGATAGTCAGTAAGTAAAGCTCTAGCCTCGGGAAGAAGCATCTCAGGATAAACAGTGATGGGGTCAGGTGTCATATGTCTAAAAATGTACATGGCCTACCTCAGGAAAAAGTTTAATATATTCAGAGCCGGACTATTTGCCCAGCAAACCTCTAACATAGGCTTCAACAGACTCTCCGAGTACGGATAGTTCATACCCGCCCTCAAGGATGGAAAGAAGTTGCCCGTTCGTAAAACGATCCGCCCAGCTTTTTATTGCCTTGCCAAAAGTATAGTAAACTTCTGTGGAATAGTGAAGGCCTGACATATCGTCTGCTTTATGAGCGTCAAAGCCGGCTGCAACAACAATAGCGTCCGGTTGCCACTCTTCAAGTTGTGGAAAGATTACATCGTTAAGAAGATTTTGCACCTGTTGATCATCAGCACCTGGCAAAAGTGGAAGGTTGAGTATGGTTCCTTTACCTTCACCAATACCGTTTTCATCTCCATAGCCGGTTCCTGGATAGCTGAAACTGGGATGCTCATGGATACTGATATAATAGCTGTCGGATTCTTCTTCAAAGGCCGATTGTATTCCATTGCCGTGATGGGCATCAAAATCAAAAATAAGAACACGTTTTTTTTCATACTTCTGCTGCCAGTATCTGGCTGCCACCACGCAGTTATTGAAAAAACAAAAACCAAAGGGAAAATTATGTTCTGCGTGATGTCCGGGTGGTCGAACCAGACAGAAGATATTCTTTCCCTTCCCCTTTTCAAAACAATCAATTGCTGTGAGGCCTGCTCCTGCAGCAAGGCAGGCGATATCGTAGGAGTCATAACAGATCTGATTATCAGTATGATCGATATATGTTTGACCGACAAGTACTGATTCTTCAAAGCGAAAAAGCCAGTTTTCACTATGCGCTGTTGTGAGCCATTTTCGATCAGCGGTTTGCGGAGAAAGAAAAAAGAGATCTGAAAAACAGTCACTTTTCTTGAGAGCCTGATTTATTACCTGAAGTCTTGCTGGAGATTCAGGGTGATCAGCGCCACCCGTATCGTGAAGAAGATAGCGCTGATCATTGATAATTATCAGGGGGGCAGATGGAGTCATGGGTGCTGGAATAAAAATTCTTGTTGAAAATCGTCAGGTTTTAGTACCTTAGAAATCATTTTCTTGTTATTTATTGCCCAAAATGATTTCGTAAAGGTTCTTATCCCGGCTTTCTTGCCGTTTACCTGGGTTAAGTGTATTGTAAGTCTCTTCATCAAATATTATACTCTCCATAACAATAAAGCAACTGCCATGAATCTAACTTTTTATCACTCCACTCTCTGACCTCGTAGCCGTATGGCAAAAAAAGCTCTGGATGAGCTACTTGTCGATATGAATGATGTTCAGCTCGAAGAAGTTGAAATACTGAGCAATCCTCTGCGTGCCCTTAAAGACGGGGTGAAATTCATCCCTGCGATTAAATCCGGGCAGGAGCAGTTGAGTGGTATCCTCCTCAGCAGCGAAAAAATCAAATCATTTCTTAAAAAGGTACAAAGCTCTTGAAACAACTGGTTTTTGATTCAATAACAAAACTGGATCTGTTGGTGTGGCTGCTGGTGCTGGCTTTTTTTTGCGGCAGCAGCCTGCTCTTTCATGGCGATATCCAGCTCTCTTTCCTTGGAGCCTCCGGTATCATTATTGAAATGATGATCATTGGTCTTTCCATTGAAATCATCATTGAATCAATAAAGCATATTAAAGGAGTCGGTACCGTCACCGGGTTTATCACCAATGGGCCTGAAGCATTGTGTCTGATTGTGGGGCTTGTCGCAGGCGATGTTCTGTATGCCGCCTCCACACCGCTGGGTTCAAATTTTATGAACCCGATCCTGTTGATCATTGCCGCTATCATCTGCAGGAAAATCCTGCCAACCTTAAAAACAAAACCGGTTTATACTGCAATTACTATCTGCTCCACTGCAACGCTTGCCATCAGTTTCTACATTATTGATGCATCGTTCTACTTACACTGGCTGATTATAGCCATGCTGCTTACTGTTCCTTTTTTCTTCCTGCGTCCTGACGAAGGGGAAGAGGAAAGTGATGCCATGTACCACAAGGGCGCCAGACTTTGGCTAATGCCGGCAATCCTGCTCCTGCTGGGATCCGGTTATTTCCTTGATCCTGTGGTTTCTTTTGCAGCCGAGCACTCCAAAGCACCAAAAGGGGTGATTGGTTTCCTGGTGCTTGCAACTCTCACATCCTGGCCGGAGTTTAAATCCTGCCTCGCTTTACTCAGCCGCAACAAACCCCTTGCTGCCATACTCAACATCACGATTTCCAATATTACCAATATCTGGCTGGCTGCAAGTGGTATTGGATTTTATCTTTTGAGGTAACTATTCAGCGTGTTGTTATGACAGATTATTTCAAAAAGCACGCTGAATAGTTACAAAATTAAAAGCTTACCTGCTAATCAAAATGGTGGCGCTATGGTCACCAGAATACGCATATCCGTTTCCGCTTTCACACCATGCGGTTCATTAATGTCACTGATTAATACATCACCGGTTTCCGCAGGAAGTGCAGTATCACCCTCTCCCAGGAAAAAGCCTTCCCCTTCAATGACGTGAATACTCAATTGTCCGTCTGCCGGATGGCTGTGGACTGGAAAAACCTGTCCCGCCGCCAGATTAAAGTTCAGAATCCTGAAATATGGAGAATCATGAAGTAAAAAGCGTTTAAACTTTTTCGGATCAAATTCTCTGCTGTCTGCAAGATGAAGAAGTTTCATATCGTTATTTTTCCTGTGCTACGGCCCTGTTCAGAGCACTTAATACAGCCTTGATGGAAGCTACAATAATATCTGTGTCTATGGCAACACCCCATTTTTTCACACCATCAGGCATTTCCAGCTGAATATAGGCGACAGCCTTGGAGCTTGATGTTTTACTCAAGGCATGCTCATGATAGCGACTGAGAGTAAAATCTCCACTTATTTTTGATTTTATAGCTGCACAAAAGGCATCCAAAGGCCCGTTCCCAACAGCGGCAATAAGTATTTCCTCACCATTGGATTCAACAACAGCCTCTATCTCAGCCACAGAGGCCTGCTCATCATTATCTATATGACGTTTCAGCACATTAAAACTGCTGAGACAGTAAGGGACATCCACACTCAAGTATTCCTTATCAAAAGCTTTCCATATTTCAGCAAGCTGTAATTCCCGCCCTGCTTTATCTGTGACATTTTGAATAATTGCGCCAAATTCGGGTTGCATTGTTTTAGGCATGTTAAGTCCAAACTCCCTGTCCATAATATAGGCAACGCCACCTTTTCCAGACTGACTGTTAATCCGGATAATGGATTCATAGGTTCTGCCGACATCCGTGGGATCAATAGGCAGGTAAGGCACTTCCCATCGGCCATCACCTTCCTCACAAAGTTTCATACCTTTATGTATTGCATCCTGATGCGTGCCGGAAAAAGCCGTATAGACAAGTTCTCCTGCATAAGGATGTCTTATGTGAACCGGGATATCAGTCACCTGCTCAGACACGGTGATCAGGCGTTGAATATCATGCAAATCAAGTTTAGGGTCAATCCCTTGAGTAAACATGTTGAGAGCAAGGGTCACGACATCCACATTTCCGGTACGCTCACCATTCCCGAACAAGGTTCCCTCCACCCTGTCAGCGCCTGCCATGAGCGCAAGCTCAGTTGCAGCCACAGCACAACCACGATCATTATGTGCATGCAGACTGATAAGGGCTGCCTCGCGATTCTTCATATTCTTACAAAACCACTCAATCTGATCGGCATAAACATTGGGAGTAGCCATCTCAACAGTGGAAGGAAGATTTATAATAACAGGATGTTCAGGTGTTGGTTCCCACACATCCATGACCGCCTTACAGATATGAAGTGCAAAATCCAGCTCCGTTCCGGTAAAACTCTCAGGAGAGTATTCATAGCGAAAATTGGTTTCCGGATGTTTATCAGCTTCTTTACGGATAACAGTTGCCCCTTCAACCCCAAGGGCGGTAATTTCTTCACGACTCATCTTAAAGACTGCTCTTCGTTGCAGGGTGGAAGTTGAATTATAAAGATGCATCACCGCATTTTTCGCGCCCTTTACAGCCTCAAAACTCTTTTGAATAAGATGCTCTCGTGCCGGAGTAAGAACCTGAATCGTCACATCATCAGGAACCAAAGCATCTTCAATAAGGGTGCGGGCAAAATCAAACTCAACCTGTGATGCAGATGGAAAGCCAACCTCAATTTCCTTAAAACCCACATCCACCAGTAACTGAAACAGTTCCAGTTTCTGCTTCAGATCCATGGGTTGAACCAAAGCCTGATTCCCATCACGCAGATCCACACTGCACCAGATGGGCGCTTTTGTAATCGTCTTTCCTGGCCAGGTACGCTCGGGAAGGTCGATCCCCGGGTAGGGCCTATACTTTTTCACCGCTTCAGCTTTCATATTCTTCCTTTTTTGTTGTCCGATATCTCCATTTTTCAAGTGTTAAACCGGACACAAATAAAAAAAGGCCACAGTTTCACACTGCGGCCTTTCGGATTTTCTGTTATTTTAATAATTTACGTATCAGAACTCTCCAACCTTCACCACAGTCGATTCCCTAAGCAGGGGTAGTAGTAGAGTTGATAGGAGTTTCTGGTTATGCATGGATTTTCTCTCAAGTTTTTTTTAATATAAAAATCAAATAATCACCATATGAGCTTCTTGTCAAGTTTCTAATGGCAGATATCCTGAAATTCCGCATTAAAAGACGTTTTTTTAACAGTTTCTTCTTCCATATTGACATCTTTGTCATTGATAGATATATTTCTCTGTCTCTGCTATATAAAATGTTGTACATACTAACACCCCCTGCAAGGGGTTGAAGTACCTTAAGCAAATTCTTTTCAGAAATACACGAGATAAGCACCCTGATGAACCAGGGTGTTAAATCCGACTCCGAAAAAAATTATAAGGTACTATGCAATTTGCAACTTTTCTAAGAAACCTCAACATAATGAAAGGAAGAGAATTCATGGGAAAAATGAAAGGCTCTGAAGCTATTATACAATGCCTCCTTGAAGAAGGGGTAAAAACAATTTTTGGTTTTCCAGGAGGTGCAGTTATTGACCTCTACGACGACCTCATGGATTCCGAAGTGCATCACGTACTTGTCCGTCACGAGCAGGGCGCAGTTCATGCCGCCGACGGCCTTGCCCGTGTGACAGGTGATGTAGGAGTTGCGCTTCTCACTTCCGGTCCCGGTGCAACCAATGGCGTAACAGCCATTGCCACTGCCTACATGGATTCTATTCCAATTGTAATCCTCACCGGCCAGGTACCCACTCCTCTCATTGGTAACGATGCTTTCCAGGAAGTTGATATCGTTGGCATCACAAGGCCGTGTACAAAACACAATTATCTTGTTAGCAAAGCTAAAGACCTGGTACCGACTCTGCGTGAAGCCTTTCACATTGCCCGTACCGGTCGCCCGGGACCGGTGCTTGTCGATCTGCCTAAAGATGTAGTTGCAAGCATGGTTGATTTCACTGAGAAAAAGCCCATCCGCATGCAGAATTATCAGCCCACCTATGAGCCTCATATGGGTCAAATAGAAAAGGCATGTAAGGAAATCCTAAAAGCCAAGCAACCTGTACTCTATGTTGGTGGCGGTGTTATTCTCTCTGACAGTAATGAAGAGCTTACTGAGCTTGCAAAAAAGCTTAATATTCCTGTTACCATGACTCTTATGGGGCTTGGCGGATTCCCCGGTCGCGATCCTCTCTCCATGGGAATGCTTGGTATGCACGGAAGCTATACCTCTAACATGGCTGTGGCCAAAAGTGATCTTCTGATTGCTGTTGGTGCCCGTTTTGATGACCGTGTTACCGGTCGAATTGATGCATTTGCACCCCATGCAAAAATCGTCCACATAGATATTGATCCCACATCCATCAGTAAAAATGTTGCTGTGGATATTCCCATTGTTGCAGATTGTAAAGTTGCACTCACTGAAATGAATAACTGGTTTTCGTCATCTGATCATAACCTTGAAGAGGTTGCAGACTCGCACACCCCCTGGATTGAAACCATTAATGCGTGGACAAAAAAACACCCGATGACCTACCTTGACGAAGGGGAAGTCATTAAGCCACAGTTTGTTATTGAAAAGCTTGACGAACTGACAGGCGGCGATGCCATCATTACAACTGAAGTTGGCCAGAATCAAATGTGGGCTGCCCAGTTTTATAAGTTTAACAAGCCAAGACGCCTGGTAACTTCAG
>JAOZQU010000232.1 GCA_029932055.1 Desulfocapsa sp. | reverse complement strand
AGTTAAAAATTGAAAGACAAAGACAAGCGAAAACAATTCGTTAAGTCACTAAAAACAATTCAAACCATCCTGGAAAAATTCAACTGGAGAAATTAATTCCAGGATGGGGCCAGATCATACTTTGCTGTAGTCTGGAAATACGTTAGCAGATCGCCTTATAATCAATTCTTTTTCAAACCTCTTTCCAGAAATTCCACAGCTTCCGCGTCAACCAGACCATATTCAGCAGAAATCAGAACATTTTTTTTCTTGTCGGCAAACCACCATCTCCTGCATGGCTTCCCATGAATAAATAATTTCAGCCGATTGGTGATGGCAATAAGTCCCTCTGTTTTTGCCATTTTATGAATCTTTTTTCCCAATTTCTCAAAATCTTTTCCACAACATGTTTGCTTAGCCATATGACCCTCCTTTGTAAGGATACAACAAATCTCCACCTCGGTTAAAAGGCTATATTTTTTATTGTAAGAACATCAATAGCTTTTTGCAATGAGAGTTATTTATTTTTTGTTTCCTTTAACATGTGATACATACAAAGTATTCTGGGTGACAAACGGAAAACAAACCGGGATACGTCCTCTGCAATTATGAAAACAGACATACAAAATACTTGGAAAAAGATCGCAAAAGTCCTGCAAAAAAATATCAGGCAGATCGTCACAACACATCTTGCCTATGTAGCATTAGGTATTGCCGTATTTACTCCTTTAGCTGGTATTATCGGTAAGACCCTGCTCGGCTTATCCGGACAATCCATACTCTCAGATCTTGACATAGCCTATTTCTTTCTCACACCACTCGGGATGGTGGCAGCAATACTGTTTGCTTCCCTGACGATTACCATCATTGTGTTTGAACAGGCCTCACTGATGGCTATTTGTGGTGCCACGCTGATGGGCCAGCGTATTACTTTCTTGTCTGCTTTATATTTTACAGCCCGGCAGGCAAAAAAAATATTCCTGTTCGCGATCCGCCTGGTTATTCGTGTGCTGTTCATCACGCTGCCATTTCTGGCCGTCAGCGTAGCCATTGCCTGGGTCATGCTCACAGACTATGACATCAACTATTATCTGGCTGCAAAACCGCCCATTTTCACCATTGCTGCAGCATCCATTGGCCTGATCCTGTTGGCCATGGTTAAAGTACTTGTCCAGCATCTTTTCAGCTGGTCACTGGCACTACCATTGCTCCTGTTCAGTGATGTCTCTCCGGGCAAGTCCTTTACAATAAGTGAAAACCTGTGCAGGGGAAGTGAATGGTTCCTGCTGCAAATGCTTGGAAGCTGGGCACTGGCTGCGACTCTGCCCGGTATTGTCATACTCGGCGGTATTCAATTACTCGGCTCAACCCTGGCACCCTTTTTCATCGACTCCATCACCTTACTGATTCCGGCGCTGGGAGGACTGGTGGCTCTGTGGTCACTTGCTAACCTGCTGATCACAACATTTACTTCGGGGAGCTTTGCAGCACTTCTGATGTTGTTGTATGATCGTTCCGGTTCTCCAATCAAAACGACCGCATTTACAGAAAGTCAGCAAAGTCAAAAAAAACAGACTACTCCCTTCCTGTTTATCTTACTCTTTTTTTCAGGTGTCACAGCTGCAGTACTTGTCGGGGGCTACCTCTTACAATCCCTTCCGGCAGACAACGATACCATGATCATTTCTCACCGTGGTGCCGCCGGTAAAGCACCGGAAAACACAATGGTCGCCATGCGCGAAGCCATAAATGATGGCACAGACTGGCTTGAAATCGATGTTCAGGAAACGGCTGATGGAGAAGTAGTCGTTCTCCATGATAGTGATTTCATGAAACTTGCTGGTGTGAACCTGAAAATCTGGGATGCTACTCTGCAACAGGTCAAGGAAATTGACGTGGGCAGCTGGTTCAATGCTGGTTTCTCTGCCGAACGGGTTCCGACACTCGCCGAGGTACTAGAGGAGGCACAAGGCAAGTGTCGTGTTCTCATTGAACTAAAATACTATGGTCATGATCAGCAACTGGAACAAAGGGTAGTGGATATCGTTGAACAGACCGGCATGGTTGATAGCGTTGCCATCATGTCGTTAAAATATGACGGCATCAAAAAGTTCCGCGCACTCCGCCCTGACTGGCCCGTTGGTTTACTGTCATCTAAAGCCATCGGAAAAATATCTGCTCTCGATGTAACTTTTCTGGCAATCAATATGGCCACGGCAAAAGCCGCCTTCATCCGGCGTATCCAGTCAACAGGCAGGCAAGTGCATGTCTGGACAGTGAACGATCAGGCCTCCATGTTCCGAATGATGGCACTGGGTGTGGATGGGCTCATTACCGATGAACCTGCCCTGGCCCGTGAGATATTCAAAAAGCATGAAGACATGACTCTTATTGAACGTTTACTACTGCACACTGCGGTGCTGTTAAACAAACCAATTCCAACTCAAACATACCGTGACCAGTCGCCATGAAACGATCAATGATAAAATTAATACTAGTCGTAATTTCCATACTGTCAGTGCTCTTCATTCTGTTCGCATTACAGGATAGCAGCACAGAACCTGTCTCCTCAATCCTCTCAGACGCTGATGCCCTGGAACGTCATCTGGAAATGGGGCGCCACGACAAACTACAGGCTCTCAAAAGTAACCCTGAAAGTGTCCTTGCGGAATTTACAACAAATGGCTGTAGTGGCGGACTTTCAGTGGGCTGGGAATACCTGGCAGCCAAGGTGCAAAATTTCCAGGAAACGCATGGAACAGAACCAGCCTGGCAATCATGTTGTGAAACCCATGACCGCGCATATCATGCTGGTGGCTTACAGACTGCCACAGCAGCCATGAGTTTTGAGGCACGCAGGAAAGCAGATCTGGATTTGAAAGCCTGCGTCATAGAAACCAGCATCACACGCAGCCCTGAACTGACGAAAGAGTACAATATTTCAACGACGGAACTGGATCATATCTACAATGGCATTGCCAATATGATGTACGGTGCAGTACGCATTGGCGGCATGCCTTGCACTGACCTCCCCTGGCGCTGGGGATACGGCTGGCCTGAATGTGAATAAATTTTGCAGCATGTAAATTTCCCACTGATGCATTGATCATAACAGGAAGCAAAACCATATGGGTTGGCAATGGAAGCTCGAATGTGCTAGTTTCTTATAATGAATTACAATTATAAATATCTCAATTCATCGGATGGATTATGAAAAAGAAACAATTCTTCATCTGCTTGCTCACCCTTCTCTTGGCCTGGCAAATTGCATGGGCCGGACGTGCGCCGGTAAAAAACGTTGCTATAGATCCATACGCGTCGGCCTTCGTGCTGGACGCAGACACGGGAGAAACGCTGTTTTCCAAAAATGGTGACGCAACTGTCTACCCGGCAAGCACACTGAAGCTAATGGTTCTGGCGGTGATTCTCGACCGTATTGAGCAGGGAACATTGCAACTCGATGAAATGGTTCAGATCACCGTTGAAGCATACAAAATGGGTGGATCCCAAGTATACCTGGATCCTAAAGAACAATTTCCCCTGGAAGAATTACTCTACGCCCTGATGATTCAATCTGCAAACGATGCCGCTGTTGCATTGGCAAGCCATGTAGCTGGTACCACCGAAGAGTTTGTGGCCTTGATGAACCGGAAAGCTGAAGAGTTGGGTATGAAAAATACCAGGTTTTACTCTGTGCATGGCCTGCCACCGGCAAAGGGACAAAAAGTTGACGTTACCACAGCACGGGATTTCGGTACACTCTGTCGCTACTTAAGTAAACAACCGGAAGTCTATAAATATACCGGAACCAGGGTAAGAGATTTTCGGGGAGGAGCGTTTGTCATGCGTACTCACAATCACCTCCTTGAGAAGGTGGATGGCTGTGATGGATTCAAAACCGGCTATTTCACAAAAGCGGGATTTTCCATTGCTGCCACTGCCAAAAGACGCGGAGTGCGGATTATTGCCATTGTCATGGGCAGCAAAGACCGTAAAGTTCGGGATGCCAAAGCTATAGAACTGATTGCCAAGGGCTTTGCAATGGTTCCGGCAAAACCTGAGCCACAACTTGCTGTTACTTCAATAAAAACGAAAAAGAAAGAAGAGGAAAAGCCTACTATTTCTGACGAAAAAGTCGTCAGCCCTGCTCCGCAAGCAAAAACTCCATCATCATCTGCAGGTGGCAGTGGCTGGAGTAAATTTTTCATTGGATTCATCCTAGGGTTTCTTGTATATGCTGCCCTGAATTACTTTATGTCAAAAAAACGCAGTAGAAACAATTGGCGCGGTAAACGGTTCTGATGACATTCACGTCTTAGCCAGTGCCTGCTTAACAGCCAGCCCCATTCGGGCCAGAGCATACGGCTTTTTGACAAATTGACTCGCCCCCATGTGAAGCGTTTTTTTAACTTCATCGTTCTCCGCAAAACCGCTGGCAATAAGGGCTCGCTGCTTAGGATTAATTTTCAGAATTTCTTCGTATGTTTCACGACCGTTGATGCCGGGTTCCATGATCATATCAAGGACAATCAGATCCACTGAATAGCTTTTGACATAGTCGATAGCCTGCTCTCCACTATCCACGGTATCAGTGGTGTAACCAAGACTCTCCAGGAGATTACAGGCAATTGTCTGCTGTTTCTTCTGGTCATCCACCACCAGTATCTTTTCTCCGTTCCCTCTGTATTCATCAATGGAGGGCAATTTCCGGTCTTCTTCTACAGCTTCTTCCGTCATGGGAAAATAGAGATCAAAGCTTGTCCCATCACTATCACTTTTCACATCTAGAAAACCGCCATGATCATGAACTGTATTCCAGACTATTGCCAATCCAAGGCCGGTTCCGCTTCTTCCCATCACCTTTTTGGTATAAAAAGGTTCAAAGATTTTCCTTACGTCTTCTTCTTTGATACCGGGACCGTCGTCTGTTACACTGATAACTACATACTTTCCTGGATCTATCTGTTCAAATCCGGAAAAAGGCTGTTTTAAGAAAACATTCTTGCTGCTGACAACAACCACTCCCTTTCCCTCAATTGCCTCAGCCGCATTGCCAATGAGATTCAACAAAACTTTGTTCATGTGAACACTCGAACAATAAATATTTGACAAATCAGGCTCACAATCAAGCCTTATTTCAATATCTTTCAGAAGCGAATAACTTTCTTTCTCCCGAATACTACTTACATAATGTTCTATGAGGCTGTTTAACCCACAGACCCTTTTTTCTGCAGTGGCTCCCCTGGCCACTGTTATCAAATCTGAGACCACAGATGCGGCCTCTTTGCCGGCTTCATGGATAAGGGTAAGAAGTTCCCTGTTCTTATCCGTACTATCCATTTGCATCAGCAACATTTCCGGCAAAGTCACGACACCAGAGAGAATATTATTCAGATCGTGGGCAACGGAACCCGCCATCATTCCAAGAGTTTCCATTTTACTGGAAATGGCAAGCTGCCTCTGGAGCTCAAGTTTTT
>JAOZQU010000231.1 GCA_029932055.1 Desulfocapsa sp. | reverse complement strand
AATACCGGGCACCAAGCATGATGACTCCCATTTTCAGGACAAAACGGGCACATTTGACTCCCGCAGCTGCAAATTTTGGGATGCCCCAGGTGTTTGTTAACAAAACACCGGCTAAAATTCCTAAAACAACATAGTTCAGATTCAAAACCTTATAAATCTTGAAACCAAGAAGTGGTTGTAAAGATTTGCTCATGATTTTCATTAATGGTTCCGCGTACCAGCGGATAGCCATGGCCATCACCAGGATTAAAACAATCCCGCCAAGCGGCTGCAGGACAAAGGTATCGAAATTAGAATTTCCAGGCTCTTTTACAGAATTGATCAGAGCTCCAACAATTGCGATTCCTCCAACTATTAAAGTCAGTGTAATCTGCAAATCTAATGTTTTATGGGTCTGCAGATATTTCGTAACAGGCAACAAGGCGCCTGTTTGTGCAATGAGCCCATAAATAAGTAATAATGCGCCCATGATCAGGACAGGCATCTGGTCTTTTACTCTTGGCATATACATCCTCCTTGAATGTTTTTATATAACAACTTCTTCCTCACCCTCTGTTTCTCAATTATCCTCCATTGGCTTTGTTGGTATCGTGGTTTTACTGCTGTTGTAGTCCGTACCGATGCGTGGCACAAAATAGCTGCAGAGAAGGCTTAACAGATGGAAATAGGCGGCAAAGCCGACCACAGTAAACACCAGGCAGGCACCAGCCTGCAGAGGTGTGATATCTCCAGTGTGAATAAAATGAACAAGTGGGTCAAAAATGTTGGTACTTGCCATCAGGGCACAAAGTCCAATTATGCCAAGTAAAACAAGTAAGGGGGTTTTATACGTTCGATTCATTATTGAAGTCCTCCTGAAAGAGTATCTTTGACCAGCGATTCTTTATTCTCAATTAGCAAGTACTGTTCCCGGATGAAGTAGAAAAAACAAAATAGAGCTAACGTGCCGAAATAACTATCTCGATATTTGAATTACATTTTGGAGCCTGGGGGTATGTAACGGTGTGGTGCATCCATAAGTTTACATATGGATACAAGGTGTGTATACTCCTGGATGCACTATTCCTATTTATTTAACACCGGTGATGAACGGTAAGCCGGCATAAGTAACTTACAGAATATTTTTTTTGAAAAAAAAGAAAATATTCTGTAAGTTACTAAAAAAGCATGGAGTTTCTTTAATGAAAGATATAATTCGGGATCTTGCAGACAAGGATCAACACAACCTCAAGCTTCGCTTTCAGGTTGGACTGGGAATAATACTTTTTTGCTTCTGTCTCTTCACAACAACCATCCTCTATCATTTTCAGAAAAACCTGTTAGAGGAAGAAACCCTTAAACAGACTGAGTTGGTCATGACTTCTCTTGAATCGACTCGCAGTTATATCCGTGAAGTACTCAGGCCTCGAATGTACGAAGAATTAGGTGAGGATCGTTTTATTATTGAAGCCATGTCCACCTCGTATATTACCCGGGTTATCATGGATCGTTTTAAGGAAAAACTGCCGGCTTTTAAGTACCGACGCGTTGCATCAGGTGCAAGAAATCCCAGTTTTGAGGCAAACCCGGAAGAAAAGAAAATGATTAGCTATTTTCAGGAACATCCGGATACGATGGATTGGCATGGCATCACAAGGTTCGAGTCCGATCGGTATTACACACTCTACCAGCCGGTTTTATTCAAAAACTCCTGTCTCCATTGTCACGGAACTCCTGAAGAAGCCCCTTCTGCCATCAGTGCATCGTATGGATCCCAGCGAGGTTTTCATCGTAATGCTGATGAAATTGGAGGCGTTCTATCCATCTCTATCCCCCTTGAAGAAAACCTTGATCATATCTGGAAAAGCTCCTTTCGCATGTTCGGTATTGTACTGCTTCTTGCATTTCTTCTTTACTGTTCAATCTGGCTTTTGTTCCATCAACTTATAATCAGTAATC
The DNA here is from genome assembly GCA_029932055.1 of Desulfocapsa sp. GTDB lineage: Bacteria > Desulfobacterota > Desulfobulbia > Desulfobulbales > Desulfocapsaceae > Desulfocapsa. Next base: position 3,522 of record JAOZQU010000231.1, on the reverse strand, counting down.
TACGAGAGCTGCTGACACTGTTCCGTACCACTCTGGGCGACAGTGATGAAGCGCTGATTTCTGAAGGAATAAAAGGACACAGGGAAGAACTTGAAGAATTGTATCGTAATGCCAGAACTCTTGTGGCTGACCTGCATGACAGCCGTTCACGGCTTGTTGATTACACAGACAATCTTGAAGTGAAGGTTGCTGAGCGAACAGAGGCATTGGAGCGTTCAGAGAACCAGGCGAGAAGTCTGGTCAAAAAAAGAAACAGGGAACTGATGCTGCATAATACCTTAACAGGCCTTATCACCAGCAGAGATACTCTGCAAAACATTCTTCATCAGGTACTTCATGAAACTTTACAGGTTATTCCTGCAAACGGTGTGGGAATTTATCTTTATGATGACAAGACAGACAATTTTGCTCTTCAGTGCGCAGAAAAGGCACCCATGCTGCCGGAATTTCAGGATGGTATAGATAATCAGCATATCAATGTGATCCCCTCCACAAGGTATGATCTGTTGAATATTCGCATTCCTCTCAGTTGCCGTAATCATCTGCTAGGTATCATGGTCATAACCGAACTGCGCTGTGAGATATTAAATGATGCTCTGCAGGAGCTTCTTCTTTCCGTTGGCCAACAGATCGGTCTTACCATTGAGAGTCTGCAGAATATGCAAAACCTTCGGCAAAGCAGTAAACTTCTGCAATCTGTTTTTGATGGCATAAGTGATCCACTCATTCTGCTTTCCCCTGACGGTACGCTGGAAATGGCAAATCAAACCTTTTTAAACAGAAATAATCTCCTTATTGAAGATGCAGTTGGAATGAGTGTTGATGCAATCAGTTCAAAGCAGCAATGCCTGTTTAGTGGCAGGCTTCAGGAAGTGAATCTGTTACGGAAAAAACCACATACAATAGAAATACAGTCGAATGACGATTCGATTTTCGACGTGTTTTTTTATCCGATTCTTAACAGTGATACCTCTGTTCACGCCATTGTATGCTTTGCAAAAGATGTCACCGCTATTAAAGAAACTGAACAGCGAATCCAGCAGACCGAAAAACTTGTTGCCGTGGGACAACTTGCAGCCGGCGTTGCCCATGAAATAAATAATCCTCTAGGGGTAATTCTCTGCTATACGGATATTATAAAAGAAAACGACACCAGCAATGAGGAAATCATAGATGATATTTTAGTCATTGAACGTCATGCAGAAAACTGTCGTCGTATTGTTGCCGACTTACTTGATTTTTCCCGTAGCGGAGAATCCAGACTGAACAAACAAGACGAATCGATCAATACCATCATTGAAAATGTTCTTACTATGGTTCGTCAGCAGTTCAAGCAAAAGAAAATCAGCCTCGTTTGCAATCTCGCCACTACGCTTCCTCATTGTTTTGTAGATATTCAACGCATGCAACAGGTACTGCTTAACTTGATCATGAATGGTATACAGGCGGTTCAGGAAAAAGGGGAAATAGTCATCAACACCAGTGTCATGAATGGCAATGTTCTCATCACGATCGATGACGATGGCCCTGGAATCAAAAAAGAAATTCAGGATAAAATATTTGATCCTTTTTTCAGCACCAAAGAACCGGGGCAGGGGACAGGCCTTGGTCTTTCTGTCAGCTACGGCATTATTCGCGAGCATGATGGTGAAATAAATCTCCAGTCAACTCCCGGCCATGGAGCACATTTTACAATAATCCTCCCAGCACACCAGGAGAGTGAATCAAATGAATAACCAGGATCGCGACTTACCACTGATTCTTCTTGTCGACGATGAGCCTGACTTGCTGACCGGCCTGCAGAGAAGTTTTGTCAAACGATTGCCAGATGCAAAAGTAGTAACAGCTTCAGGAGGAAAAGAAGCGCTGGATATTATAGAGCAGCAAGAAATTGCCCTGGTATTAATGGATATCATGATGGGCGACACAAATGGCCTGGAAGTCCTGGACAGCATAAACCGCATGAAGCCTGACCTGACTGTCATTATGATGACGGGATATGGGACAATAGAGCTTGCTGTGGATGCTATTCGCCGGGGAGCATGGGATTTTGTGACCAAACCCCTGGAGCTTGACCTTTTAACAAGAATGCTCACTAAGGGCTTGGAGCGCAGCCGATTACTTAATGAAAATAAGAATCTGCGCAGCAGGATAGATAGTGAAACAGTAATGCCTGATTTTATAGGTCAGAGTCCAGCCATGCAGCAACTTTATAAAACTATCCAAACTTCTGCCGACAGTGAGTATACGGTCCTTATTCGTGGCGCTTCCGGAACAGGTAAGGAGATCTGTGCAAGGGCAATCCATTCATTAAGTAAACGAGCGAAAAAACCGTTTATCATGGTCAACTGTCCTGCGATTCCCGAACACCTGTTGGAGTCGGAACTTTTTGGTTACCGTAAGGGAGCCTTTACCGGCGCCGACAGAGATCATGCCGGACTTTTTATTCAGGCGAATGAGGGGACTATCTGTCTGGATGAAATCGGGGATATTCCGGTGAGTGTTCAGATAAAACTGCTGAGGGTTCTGCAGGAACAGGAACTCAAGCAGCTTGGGGCAGAAACTTCAACAAAGATAGATGTTCGTATCATTGCCTCAACAAATGCCGACCTGGAAAGCAAAATCAGGGAGGGAATATTCAGGGAGGATCTTTTTTACCGCCTTGCTGTTCTCACCTTGCGTATGCCGTTTCTTCAGGAAATTGCAGAAGATGTACCTCTGCTTGCAGACCATTTTCTTAAAAAGGTACAGAGAGAACTTGGAGTGAGCGACAAGAGTTTTTCTCAAGCTGCCCTTGAAACACTTTTTTCCCATAACTGGCCGGGAAATATCAGGGAACTGCAAAACGTCATACGCCGTGCCGTTTTGTTCTGTAATGATTCGATTATTGATGTTCAGCATCTGATGATAGAATCACCGCTGTCTGTGTCAGATCCTGTTTTGAATCAAAACCAAAACCAAGATGCGCCAATAATACCTTATAAGGATGCCAAGGATAGTTGCCTTGACACATTTACCCGTCAGTATGTTCATACCCTACTCACAAAAAGCAATGGAAATGTCTCTCAGGCAGCTCGGTTGTCTCACCTTACCAGGGCGGCTTTACAGAAAATAATGCGCAGGTATGATATTGACGGTAATCAATTTAGACAATAATTCATTAGAAATACTAGGAATTTGTAAATTTACAAAGCCTATGCTACAATAATATTTTCCGTAATTTGTTACTCCGAAAATTGTAATATTTTCTGATGTCCTCGAATCATTTTTCATCTTCAAAGTTGATAAAGAGCCATTTTATGGTGGCAACTGATGGCTGGTGGTGAGTCCAAATGATATCTTGGTGTGCTGTGAGGAGGAGGGCGTGGCAACTAACATGGTTGGCATCAAGCTCCGTCCCCATGATCTGCGGCGTCATGCTGCCACTTATGCTTCCATATTCGGTGTTCCACTTGAGATCGTTAGTAAAGTAATTCTCAGGCACGCTGACCTATCAACCACTCAGCGATACCTTGGTAAAGT
>JAOZQU010000001.1 GCA_029932055.1 Desulfocapsa sp. | reverse complement strand
AAAACATAAGGGTCAGGTCTTGAAAAATTACTTTTTTGCTTTTATGACTTTGCTTACGGTAGTGTAGTGAAGCCTCAGTTCGTCGGCTATTTCTTTTAAGGTATAACCATGCTGGAGATGGGCGATCTCGATCTGTTTATTTCGAGCTACCCTATCCTCTCTTTCCTGTTTGGAAAAAAGGATATCCAGCTGAGGTCTGCCGGGAAATCTCTGGGCTCTCGGAATTTCACCAATTTCTTTCACCTCACTGAGTCGGCTTTGGATATCAACTACAAACTCCTTCCCGCCAAAGACGATCTGACCTACAAGTTTTTTCCAAGGAGTCTCCTTTGGCCTCATCAGGCTATCAGCAACAAATCTTCTGTACATCTTGCGAGCTTCATTCCTTGTCTGTGCAAATTGACCAAGAATCCAGTCCACGGATAAAAAGTCTGGGGTTTTAACAAAATATGCGGTAGCCCGATAACTGCTCCAGTCCCATTCCTTTGGATTGTCTACCATAGTTGCACGCACCGGATTCAAAACAACATACCTGCAAAGCTCAAGAAGATGTTCATCTTTCGCAACAAGTATCGATTTGAATCGTCCTTGGAATACATGACCAACACGATTATGTCGATGATTGAACCTCTGTGTATACACACCATTAAGTTGACGCATTCCAAGGGAAAGATTAGGATCCGGGGTTTCTACCAGCAGGTGATAGTGGTTATCCAACAAGCAATAAGCATGACACAGCCAATGGTATTTTGCTATAACGCTTTCCAGAACCTTCAAAAAGGCGATCCTATCAGTGTCATCCTGGAAAATATTATTCCTGGCATTGCCTCGGGAAGTAAGATGATAAACTGCTCCTGGATATTCTATTCTTAGTGGTCTTGCCATAAAATGAGTGTATCACAGGATATCTGACATTTCAAGACCTGACCCCTGTTCACTTATACAGGAGAGGGACGAGGCCGGGAACTGGTCTGAGCGTGCTTCAAAAGGGCTCATAATTAATACAGTTTCGCCAACAGGGAATGAAACTGTTCCTTTAAATGATGCAGAGGAGCAATCGTTAAACAAACAACTGACGATCACCTTTTCCAAGAATATGGCACATATCCCTCTAAATGATGATGTTGAGTATGTCACCCTGGTCAGCAATATTGGGGTACAGTAAACTTGGCTAAAAGCCATCTCTTTCCAGGTACTTCGCTTCTATCTGATGGACTCAATTGCTTTCCTGCGGTAAAAGACGCCGGATGCAGTCGTCATGTGATCGTTAAAAGCCATATCGCAAATAGGCATGGGAAATCCAGAAGGCAACAAAAAAAGGCTTTACCCCGCTATTACTGGGACAAAGCCTTATTTTTTATGGTGCCGGAGGTCGGAATCGAACCGACATGGGATTACTCCCGCTGGATTTTGAGTCCAGTGCGTCTACCAGTTTCACCACTCCGGCACATTTGGAATGGACAGAAGAGTAATACCGTAACTGCAGCTAAACTGTCAAGAAAAATGGCATTCAGGAAGTCTCAATAAAAATATCACGCAATTTGTATGTGTAGGCCGCAGCAGACCAGAGGCTCAAGGCAAGGGAGATATAAACCAGTGTCATTCCAATCCCATACTGGTAGGGAATTGGAAGGAGACCCAACGGGAAAATAAGAAACCCGGCACCAAAATATTGAAAATTACTTTTAATTTTTCCAATATTATCTGCAGCAACAACTTTTCCGGTAGATGCGGCAAGACCACGAAGTCCGGTGATAAAAATCTCACGACTGATAATGACCAGACAAACCCAGGCAGGTATACGGCCCAAGGGGATAAGCATAATCAAAGCAGCAGTCACCAAAAGTTTATCAGCGAGTGGATCCATGAGTTGTCCCAAAACCGATTCGCACTCAAACTTACGGGCCAGATACCCATCCAGCCAATCTGTGAAGGCGGCCAGGGAAAAAACAAACCAGGCCAGAAAGGCAATAAGAGTCGTCTGTTCCCGCATGAGCAAAACCACCATCACGGGAATCATGACAAGCCGCATTCCAGTCAGGAGGTTTGGCCAGGTCATTAGTTGCTTCATACGTTGCCTTTATTCATTTCTTTCATTTCCTATTATTTGCGGCAAGTCGAATCGATGACTGCGGCAGGTAGCCCTTGTAATACCCAAGTACCTTTTTCACATAATTGATGGTTTCCGGAATTCGGGGAATCCTCTGCAAGCGCATGACCAGTGTTGGTCCTGCGTTGTATGCGGCAAGGCTGAGCGGGATATTCCCATCAAACAGATCCAGCATACTCCGCAGATACCTGGTTCCACCATCAATATTCTCATGGGGATTAAAAGGATTTCGAACCTTGAGTTCCTTTGCGGTCGCCGGCATGAGCTGCATCAGTCCCTGGGCACCTACTTTCGAAAGAGCATAGCAATCAAAGTCTGATTCGGCCTTAATCACTGCTTTTATCAGAAAAGGGTCAACATTATAACGACGACTGGATCGACTGATATAGTGATCATAGGACGAAGAAGTAGCCTGCCTGCGCTCACGAAAAGAGGTCGCCTGCCGGGTACTACTTCGGGAGCCCGGTCTTTTGGTGATTCCGATACGTTTTCTTAAAGGACGACAGTTTCCTGAGCTGTTCATATTGGTGTACTGCGTTTTACCGCTTGCATCGACGCAGATATACACCTCAGCGTTTAATTCCGCCTGCAATGAAAAAATCAGCATCACAGCGGAGAGTACACTCAAAAATCTGATCGTTTTTCCCATAAATCAGCCCACTGCCAATCTTATTTTTTTCGTTTTTCCCAATCAGCCAGAAACTGTTCAATACCGATATCGGTAAGTGGATGTTTTGCAAGTTGCTCAATAACCTTCAGAGGAATGGTTGCAATATCAGCTCCAATGGCAGCGGAGTCCATAACATGCTGCGGGCTTCTGACACTTGCCACAATCACCTCTGTTTGCATTCCATAGTTACGAAATATCGACATAATCTCATTCACCAGATCCATTCCAGGGGTGCCGATATCATCAAGACGCCCAACAAATGGGCTGACATAGGTAGCACCTGCCTTTGCTGCAAGAAGCGCCTGAGCAGCAGAAAAAATTAAGGTCACGTTGGTTTTGATGCCAAGGGCAGTCAACTGTTTAACTGCCTTGATACCTTCAATGATCATGGGAATCTTGATTACGATGTTGTCACTCATGGCTGAGAGCACCTTGGCCTCTTCAACCATAGCATCCGCTTCAAGACTCACAACTTCAGCACTGATAGGGCCATCCACAACCGCCACGATTTCTTTCAAAATCTGTTCAAAAGGCTTGTCTTCTTTTGCAATGAGTGAAGGATTGGTGGTCACGCCATCAACCATACCCATCTCCACACCTTTCTTGATCTGTTCGAGATTGGCAGTATCTATAAAAAACTTCATTCTTTGTCTCCTTCTTGACTGACAAATTGTTTACAGCATTCTTCGCTGCAGAAATAAATTATTTCTTCTTTAGTTTTATGTTTCAGACGAATAGCCTGCTGCTTGGGAACTAATTTATGACAGACAGGGTCTTCAACCAGCACATCTGTTATCGTGCTATCATCCTGCCTATCCTGATCAGTATTTTCTTCTCTGTTTGTTTTCTTCTTTTTCCAGTCACCAATTATCAATCTGTATCCGATGTACAGAAGAATAGCTATAACAAGTAATTTCATAGGGATCACAAGAATAGTATACTATCAAATTTTTGAAAAAGTCGATTGATTTTTAAAACCAGATATCACGATTAATCTCTTGAAAAGCTATTTCACCACTTTTCATTCGTTGCAACAGCTCATGCTGCATGCTCTCAGCAGTCTTCCCTGTGAGAGGATCGCTGTGGTCGGGATCGATCTCTGTAAGGGGTGCCAAAACAAAAAGCCTGTCTGCGATATGGGGATGGGGTAGGTTCAGATCACTGGAAGATAACACCTGATCACCATAATAAAGAATATCCAAATCCAGCAGGCGATCCTGATACCCATCTGCTCCTGTCTTTTTGTTGCGGCCAAACCCCAATTCTACCTGCTGCAGCAGAGGGAGGAGTGACTCAGGAGTAAGGCTAGTTTCAAGAATACCTATAGCATTCAGGAAAAGGTGTTCACTTTCCATTCCCACAGGCTCTGTAACATAAGGAGAAGAAAGGGTAATAAGGATTATGGCTTTCTCCTGTCCCAGACCCTGCCAGGCCTGTTGCAGGATGGTTCGACTGTCACCAAGATTTGATCCCAGCCCAATCCATGCCCGTGTTCTCTTGCTCAATCCCTAGCCCGAATAAATGGGGAGTAAGGCACTATAAATCCTGAAGTCCAAGAACATCAAACATGGTATAAAGCCCAGCCTCTTTGCCAGCTACCCAGGCTGCGGCCTTAGCTGCTCCCTGAGCAAAGTTATCACGACTGTGAGCACGGTGGGTTATTTCAATACGCTCTCCCGGACCACAAAAATAGATGGTATGCTCACCCACGATATCACCACCACGGACGGTCTGCACCCCAATCTCTTCAACAGTGCGCTCACCAATTATGCCGTTTCGCTCATAGACGCCAACTTTTGCCAGATCTCTGTTTACCCCTGAAGCTGCCATTTCAGCAAGTTTGAGGGCAGTACCGGATGGTGCATCCTTTTTCTTGTTATGATGCAGCTCTACAATTTCAATATTATAATCATCTCCAAGAATAGAAGCAGTTTTGGCTGCAAGTTTAAAAAGCACATTCACTCCCACTGCCATGTTCGGTGCCTGTACACAGGGAAAATCAGCAGCAAGGGTTTTCAGCTCTTCCAGGTTGTCGGCGGAAAGACCGGTGGTACCAATAACCATAGCTGTTTTATGTGCTGCTGCAACCTTGGCAAACGCCATGGTTGCCTTGTGAAAGGTGAAATCGATAATCACATCACCTTTATCAATCACAGCTTCAAGCCCTTCTTCGATGGTAACGCCCGCACTACCCCAACCACCCATTTCACCGGGATCACGGCCTATTGCCGGACTTCCTGGAGCCTCAAAGGCTCCAGCATAGTTGAGTTCAGGATGCTCTGAAACCATATATCCAATGCGCTGCCCCATTCTTCCGGCAGCGCCTGCAACAATTACATTAATCATTTCTTTTTCCTTCAGCTATCTTCGTAAACTGTTACAATCCGGTGGTTATTGTAAATTCATAATCTCTGGCGAACGATTGCCTGTCTTCTTACAAAAGACCTGCGTCTTTCATGGCACCGGTCACAGTCTGCAAAGCGTTATCGTCAATCCCTGTCAGCGGCAGACGAGGCAAACCATCTTTAATTTTACCCATGAGTTCCACACCTTTCTTTGCCGGTACAGGATTGGGTGCCGCAAACATTGAGGTCATCAAAGGAAAGAGACTGTAATGGATCTCGTTTGCTTTTTTGATATCTCCTGCAAGTGCTGCTTCCATAAGATCTGCCATGCCACGGGGGTGGACGTTTGAAGTAACGGAGATAACACCCTTGCCACCAACTAATACTGTGGGCATGGAAGTGAAATCATCGCCGGAAAGAACAATAAAATCATTCGGGCATTGTCTGATCACTTCACTCACCTGCTGCAGAGAGCCTGAAGCCTCTTTCACACCAATAATATTGGGAATCGCAGACAGACGCGCTACAGTTTCCGGCAACATATTAATTGCAGTCCGACTCGGCACATTATAAAGAAAAGTGGATATATCCACGGCCTCGGAAATAGCTTTAAAATGCTGATACAAGCCTTCCTGACTTGGTTTGTTGTAATACGGAGTCACAGAAAGCACGGCATCGGCGCCACTATCTTTGGCACTTTGGGTGAGCTCAATGGCCTCTTTGGTATTATTGGCACCTGTTCCTGCAATAACAGGAACACGACCGTTTACAGTCTTCACTGTAAGTTCAATAACCCGTTTATGCTCATTAAAATCCAGGGTCGCTGACTCACCGGTTGTGCCACAGGGAACAATCCCGTGGGTTCCGCCGGCGATCTGAAATTCGATAAGATCAACCAAACCCTGTTCATCGAGTTCACCATTGATAAACGGGGTGACAATTGCGACTATGGCGCCGTGATACTTTTCCATGATGCCTCCTGGCTCTCTATTTATTTCTCTTTGTATGATTATAGTAGTGACTCGGCCGTTAACTGGCCAATATAAATAATTCTTGCCGGGCCCTGCAGATACACATTTTCTGCACTCCCATCCTTATTCAAATCAAAAATAATGGTCAACTTATCACCGCCACTGGTGGTGACAATAACAGGTGACAAAGCAATTTTTTTACCTGCTGCAAATATAGCAGCCGCCACAGCCCCGGTACCACAAGCCATGGTTTCATCTTCCACACCACGCTCGTAGGTGCGCACTCGAATTCCGCCTTCAGCCATGGGCTGGACAAAATTCACATTGGTTCCTGCCGGCTGGAACAACTCATGGAAACGAACTTCATGGCCCCAGTCCTTTACAGGAATATCTGCTCCCTCATCCATGAAAAGCACGGCATGGGGAACCCCGGAGTTCATAAACGATAATGTCTGTGTTATGCCGCCAAGTTCTACTTCCAGGCCGCTACGAAAATCAAAGGGCGGGGTCATCAGCAGACTCACCTCATCACCTTCGTCCAACACCTCGGCCTCTATGATTCCCGCCAGAGTCTCAAAAGACATTTTTTTATCCGCAATCCCACGGGCATGAGCAAAACGAGCAGCACATCTGGCACCATTACCACACATCTCGGCAACAGATCCATCTCCATTATAAAACCGCCAGCTGAAATCAGCTTTGGCTGAGTCTTCAAGAAAGATCACTCCGTCCGCACCAACAGAAAACATCCGACGGCACACCTTGCTGACAAACTCTGCCTGCTCATCTTCAGGCACCAGCACCCTTCGATGATCAATGACAATAAAATCATTACCTGTACCACTCATTTTGGCAAACGTTACAGGGAATTCAATGCTCATCTTCAACTCTCCAAAAACTCAGGGATGCTCTCACCCTGAATCAGCGATTCCATGGTTTCACGTGTACGAATTACTGCAAACCGATCACCGGAAACCAGCACTTCAGCTCCACGCGGTCTGGAATTATAGGTGGAAGCCATGGTAAAACCGTACGCTCCTGCACTCATCACCGCCAGTAAATCGCCCTGTTCCACTTTCGGAAATTCACGATCTTTTGCCAGAAAATCACCGGTCTCGCAAATCGGGCCCACAATATCCACCACCTGCGTAGCAACATTTTTTTGACTCACCGGTTGAATGGCGTGAAACGCTCCATAAAGACTGGGTCGGGTAAGATCATTCATGCCCGCATCAACCACCACAAAGTTTTTCTCTTTCTCTCCGCCACGATTAGTCTTGGTATACTGCACCTCGGTGACCATAATACCGGCATTACCAACAATGACCCGGCCGGGCTCAAGGATCAAAGTAACCGGCAAATCGGCCAATTCTTCTTTAATAGCCTTTGCGTACTCTTTGGGGTGGGGCGGTTCTTCATCATCATAGGTTATTCCCACACCACCGCCAAGATCAAGATAATCAATGCTGATTTCGTTGTCTGTCAGACGCCCAACAAAAGCCTTAAGCTTCCGCAGAGTCTCAACAAATGGAGAAATAAGGGTCAACTGGGAACCGATATGGCAACTCACCCCCTTGACCTCAACTCCCTCCAACTCTGCCGCCTGTATGTACAAATCCAGGGCCTCATCAATAGGAATACCAAATTTATTTTTGGCAAGACCTGTGGAAATATAGGCATGGGTTTTGGCATCCACATCAGGATTCACCCGAAAGGCAACAGGAGCTTTCACGCCCATATCTCCTGCTACTTTATTTAAGCGATGCAGTTCCTGCTCCGATTCAACATTAAAAAGGAGAATCCCGGATTTAATGCCATAACGCAACTCCTCTTCTGTTTTACCCACACCTGAATAAATAATCCGTTTGGGATCTATACCGGCCTTGAGAGCACGAAACAGTTCGCCGCCAGAAACAATATCAGCGCCTCCACCAAGATTTCCAAACAGAGAGAGAACCGCAATATTTGAGCAACTCTTCACTGCAAAACAGGTGAGGTGATCGACACCCTCAAATCCTGAGTCAAAGGCATGGAAATGACGGATCAGGGTTGCCTTGGAATAGAGATAAAAGGGAGTCCCAACCTCTTGGGCAATCTGTGTTACAGACACATCTTCACAAAAGAGTTCACCTTCTTTATATTCAAAATGATTCATAATTAATGTCGAACACCGGCCTCACGAGATTTTTCACTCTCATTTGCTGTTTCCATCTGGTCATAAGCCGTCACAGAATAATAATAGCTGCCATCTCCAGACACTCCCGTGTCTTCAAAAATGGTATAGACGCTACTCACATCACCTATAAACTTCGCTGTTTTCTCTGCTGCACCACGTCGATACACTCTGTAACCCTTAACATCCGCCTCATGGGATTTATCCCAGAAGACCTTAATACCACCACCGGTTCGAACCACAGTAATCCCTGTGGGAGGAGCAGGCGGGGTCTGATCAACAGCAATAGCGCTTACAGACTCTGACAGGCCACCGCTTACAGCATTGCCATCAACCATAAGGATTGACTGCACCTTATAATAATAGGTCACTCCGTTTTTCAAAGCGGAATCAACAAAGCGTGTTTCAGCTGTTGAATTCCCAATATTGGCAAAACCCACATTGTCCTTACTGCGCTGTACCTGGTAAAACAGAGGATAGCTTGCATCTTGACCATCCATAAGCTTTGTCACAGGCCGCCAACTGACAATGGCACTGGAGTCAGCGCCTTCAGCCTTCACACCCTCTGGCCCTTTGGCCGGAATATGCCAGACAAAAGAAACAATATTCGAAGCCGTACTCGCTGCCCACCAGCTTGTTCTCGCATGTACCTTGAAAAAATATTTATGACCGGAACGAAGAAGTGCTGTCGTGTAAGTTCCCTGTCGTGTTCCTTCAGGATCCACTACTCCGCCTGGAACCTGCATTGCCTCGCTGAAAGGAATGGGGCAGGTGGGACAATAATCTTCCACTGGTATCACAGCCCGATACACATCAAAAGTTGAGATATCAGTCAGGTCAGTGCCTCTGATGGTTTCTGTGGGGAAAGACCAGGTCAGAACCACACCTTTTTCACTCACCGAGTGTCGTAGATCTTCAATCGCCTTGGGTACAATGGAATCCGGTGGAACGGGATCTGTCTTAAACCCACAGCCTCCGGCCAGAAGTAGCGTTCCAGTAAGGAGTATTGCCCCTGCGACATGCGTTTTTGTAAACATCTTCAATCTCCAACAATGCCCATTTGTTTTTCAGCAGCCTGTACTGCCTCTTCAACCCGCAGTGTCGCGGTTCCTCCAGTCGAGATTCTTGAATTTACAGAACCTTCGACGCTCAAGACTTCAAACACATCCTTATCAATCACCGGGGAAAACTCCCGGATTTGCTCAAGACTTAACTCCGTCAGTTCACATCCTTTTTCAATGCAGACGGCAACAGCTCTTCCCACAATACCATGTGCCTCACGAAAGGGTACATTGTGAAGCACAAGGTAGTCTGCCAGGTCTGTAGCGGTCATGAAACCTGTTTTGGTGGCTTCTTCCAGTCGCTGCGAGTTAAAACTGAGATTAGCAAGCATCTCTGCCATGATGGAAAGGGATGCGGAAACCGTATCCACAGCATCAAAAACCGGTTCTTTATCTTCCTGCAGATCACGATTGTAGGTCAAAGGCAAGCCCTTTGTCAAAGTAATGAGCGACATGAGACTCCCCACCACCCGACCTGATTTACCACGGATCAATTCCGGGATATCCGGATTTTTTTTCTGTGGCATGATGGAAGAGCCGGTACAGAACTTGTCCGCAATTGTAACAAAAGCAAATTCCTGGCTGGACCAGAGTACCAGCTCTTCAGAAAGACGAGAAAGATGGAGCTGAATCATGGTGCAGCAGGACAAAAACTCGATGGCAAAATCACGGTCACCGGCAGTATCCATGGAATTAGCGGTGACACCGTCAAAACCCAGAAGATCAGCAACCATTTCCCTGTCTATGGGCAAACCGGTTCCGGCCATGGCTGCCGCACCCAGGGGCGAAATATTGATTCGTTTTCTGCAATCTGCAATCCGCTCACCATCACGACCAAACATCTCATAATAGGCCATCATGTGATGAGAAATAAGTACGGGTTGTGCCCGCTGAGTATGGGTATAACCGGGCATCACCTGTCCCATATACTTTCTGGCCAGACTGACAACAGCACGGCGCGCTTCATCAAGAAGCAGCATAAAACAATCACACTGATCACGAAGATAGAGACGAAAATCCAGCGCAACCTGATCATTTCTACTGCGACCACTGTGCAATTTCGCGCCAGCCGGCCCAATATCATCAATAAGTGCCTTTTCGATATTCATATGAATATCTTCAAGCTCACTTTTGAAAGCAAAATTCCCCTCATCAATCCTGGTCTCGATGGAACTGAGTCCATCAATGATCGCAGTCAGTTCCTCGTTTGAAAGCAGGCCATTGGCTGCCAGCATGGTAGCATGGGCCTTGCTTCCCATTATATCATACGAATACAGACGACGATCGTAACTGATGGATTCGGTGAATGCTTCCACGGAGGCAGCAGTCGCCTCTTCAAAACGCCCACCCCATAATTTTTGTGATTTTTTATTTTTACTATCCACTTTCATCTATCCACTTCAGCTATTCTCGTTACATCGCTCTGCGGTGTAACGTTGTATCCAGCGCTCTGCGCTACTTCCGGGAAGTTACACCGCAGAGCGGTGTAACAAGACCACACACGAAGATGTGGTGCCTGGGATTATTTACTTTTTCTGCATGGCGACAATCTGTAGTCGAAGACCATTGAGGCGAATAAAACCACCGGCATCGGCCTGGTTATAAACATCATCCTCTTCAAAGGTGGCAAAACTCTCCTGATACAGTGATTGATCAGATTTCTTACCAACAGACACGCAGTTTCCTTTATACAGCTTCATGCGCACTGTTCCATTCACTGTCTTCTGGCTCTCATCCATGGTGACCTGCAGCAGTTCACGCTCGGGCGAGAACCAAAAGCCATTATAAACAATCTCAGCATAACGGGGAACCAGAGAATCCCTGATTCGCATCACTTCCCGATCCATACACATGGTTTCAAGATCCCGGTGCGCGTTGCGCAAAAGAGTTCCACCTGGAGTTTCATACACGCCACGGGATTTCATACCCACAAAACGATTCTCAAGCAGATCAAGGCGACCAATGCCATTAGCACCAGCAACTTTGTTTAATGCTTCGAACAGCGGCAGAGGATCCATTCGTTCACCGTCAATGGCAACGGGATCACCCTTCTCAAAATCTATCTCGAGATAGGTGGCTTTGTCCGGTGCATTTTCAGGAGATACAGAAAGCCTATACATATCTTCATCCGGCTCATTCCACGGATCTTCAAGCAATCCGCCTTCAAAGCTGATATGAAGAATATTCTCATCAGAACTGTAGGGGTTTTTCTTGGTGGTGGGTACCGGGATATTATGTTGTTGAGCAAACACTTCAAGCTTTGCCCGGGAATTCAGATCCCAGATACGCCAGGGAGCAATGATTTTAAGATTTGGATCAATACCAAGATAAGAAAGCTCAAAACGAACTTGATCGTTCCCTTTACCTGTGGCGCCATGACTCACAGCATCTGCACCTTCCTGATGGGCGATACGCACCTGCTCTTTACCAATAATAGGTCTGGCAAGAGACGTTCCAAGAAGATACGATCCTTCATAAATGGCATTGCAACGAAAGGCAGGAAAGATATAATCTTCGACAAATTCTTTTCGAAGATCAGAGATGATTACTTTTTCAGCACCGGTTGCCATACCTTTTTCCCGAATAGTGTCCCAGTCTTCAGTCTGTCCAACATCAGCTGCATAGGCAACAACAGGGCACTGATACTCTTCAGCCAGCCATTTCAGGATTACCGAAGTATCCAGGCCACCGGAATAAGCAAGAACGATTTTATTCACATCCATTATTATTTTCTACCTCTCCACTGATATCAAACCACAAAAATTATTTTTCTTTATTTTTTACTACACAACCAGCCCAAACCAGGTAAGTGATCAGGGTGCTGCAGATTCGTGCAGGCACAACTGACCGCTATAGTCTTTTCTATGCGGTCAGTTGTGACCGTACGAATCTGCAGTGCCCTGGTCACTTACCAACAATGAGTTGTTCTAGGATTGCCTTATGCATATGCATTTTGTTCTCTGCCTGATCGAAAGCCACACAACGATCAGACTCCAGAACTTCTTCTGTAATCTCTTCTTCACGATGTGCAGGAAGACAATGTAAAACAATGGCATCAGCCGGAGCCTTGGCCATAAGTTGCGCATTAATCTGGAAAGACTGAAAAATAGCAAGGCGTTCGTCCTGCTCATCTTCCTGCCCCATGGACGCCCAGACATCCGTATTGATTACATCGGCTGTTGCGACTGCCTCTTCCGGACTACGCGTAACCGAGATTGGCTTTGCTGTCTCTTTCTGAGCTGCAGCCATAATCTCAGGATCAGGATCATAGCCTTCAGGGCATGCTAGAATCAGTTCAAAACCGATCCGTCCGGCAGCCTGAATCCATGAGTTAGCCATGTTATTTCCATCACCGACCCAGGCAATTTTCAAATCTTCAATATTTCCCTTTTGCTCCACAACAGTCATGATATCGCTCAAAATCTGACAGGGATGATGGAGATCTGTCAAGGCATTGATAACCGGCACAGAGGAGTACTCTGCAAGTTCGGTCACCACCTCCTGGCCAAATGTTCGCACGACCATACCGTCCACATAGCGACTCATCACCCTTGCCATATCTTTCAAGGGTTCGGAACGGGCAAGCTGAGTATCACGACCGGAAAGGAAAATCACCTGCCCACCCAGTCCATACATCGCGGACTCGAAGGATACCCTGGTTCTGGTGGATGGTTTTTCAAATATCATCCCAACTGTTTTGCCGGCTAACTGCTGATGGCTGACTCCAGCGAGACGCTCTTTTTTAAGCACAATAGCGCGATCAATAAAACTATTCAGTTCTTCTTTGCTAAAATCTTGTAATGACTGTAAGTGGCGTACCATGATTCATATCTTTTTTCACAGGCGGTTTAGAATATAATTCCGCCTTTTTAACGATATCCCCGAGCCCTATCGCTTTATTTTGGGGGAAAGAAATCATATTTACCCAAAACAGGATTGATTTGCAAAGACTTTCGTGAAAAGGATAGGTCAGTCAGCACATTCTGTCAGTACTTCATCTAAAATGAGCAATAATCGATCAATTTCTTCCCTGCTGATAATGAGTGGCGGCAGGAAACGAAGAACGACGTTCCCGGCAAAATTGATGAGCACGCCTTTTTCAAACATTTTCTTCACCATATCAGCGCCCAGCTCCACTCCTTTTTCACTTAGTACCAAGCCGCGAATCAGCCCCATCCCCCGTGCACCGGTAGCAAGAGTAGGGAAACGTGCAGCAAGCTTTTCAAGTCCTGCCTGCAAATAGTCACCCTTTTCCTGTACTTCAGCAAGAAACCCTTCTTCCAGAATGATTTTTAAAGTAGCAACAGCTCCGGCAGCCGCCACGGGATTACCGCCAAATGTGGAACCATGAGTACCTGGTACAAAAAAAGCTGCGAGCTCTTTTCTGGTGAGCATGGCACCAATAGGCAAACCATTACCAAGGGCCTTGGCCACAGTCATAATATCCGGAACAATACCTAACTGTTCATAAGCAAAGAAGGTTCCGGTTCGCCCGATTCCGGTCTGTATCTCATCGAGTATGAGCAGCAGATCATGTTTTCGACAAAGCTCCTGTACGCCTTTCAGGTATTCACGATCCAGCGGACGCACCCCGCTCTCTCCCTGTAAAGGTTCGCACATAATGGCGCAGGTCTGATTTGTAATCATGGCCTCCAGCACATTCAAATTACCTAAAGGTGCATGGGAAAAACCGTCTGGCATGGGTTCAAAGCCTTCATGTAACTTGGGCTGGCCGGTAGCTGCCACTGTGGCCAGAGTTCTACCGTGGAAAGAACCGGCTAGAGATATAATGCCGTAACGTTCCGGGCCTGCACAGATCCTGGCAAGCTTTATTGCCGCCTCATTGGCCTCTGCCCCGCTATTGGCCAGAAAAATTTTATCAGCAAAGGAATTTTCAGTTAACAATTCACCAAGTTCAGTCTGCGGAAGGGTGTAATAGAGGTTGGAAACATGAACCAGCTCTTTAGCCTGCGCACAGATGGCATCCGTTACCGCCGGATGACAATGCCCAAGGCTGCAAACCGCTATGCCTGCCAGACAGTCCAGATATTTCCGACCATCGGCATCAATCAGTGTGCATCCTTCCCCCTTGACCATGGCCGCAGGATATCTAGCATAATTTCCTATTTGCACCTTATCACTCCTCTCAGCCCAACTTGCATTTGTTCCACTCATCAAAAGATCTCCGTTCCTATCCCTTCCCGGGTAAATATTTCAAGCAGTATGGCGTGTTCTATCCTACCATCAATGATATGGGTCTTACTCACCCCTCGCCTCAAGGCATCGGCACAACATCGAACCTTAGGAATCATGCCGCCACCAATGGTCTCATTTGTAATATACTCTTCCAGATCATCATGTTGCAAAGACCTGAGAAGAGTTCCTTCATTATCCTGAACTCCAGCCACATCAGTGAGTAAAATCAGCTTTGCCGCCTTCAACTCACCCGCAACAGCGCCAGCCACAAGGTCAGCATTTATATTAAAAGCCTGACCATCTTTTCCAACACCAACAGGCGCAATAACCGGAATAAAATCCTGCTTATCAAGAGCATGCAAAACTTCAGGATTAACTTTAGTCACCTGCCCCACCCGACCCAGATCAATCAGCTCCGGAGGAGCATCTTTTAAGGCCTCATCGCTCTTTTTACTCACCTGTAGTTTATCGGCACAAATAAGATCACCATCCCGACCGGAAAGCCCAACAGCCTTGCCGCCACAATGGTTTATATTGCCAACAATCTCTTTGTTGACCTTACCAACCAGAACCATTTCCACCACACTCATGGTTTCGCCATCAGTGACTCGCATGCCCTGGACATAACTGGGTTTAATCTCAAGCCTGTCGAGCAGCTGGTTAATCTGTGGTCCGCCACCGTGAACAATCACCGGATTGATTCCGATATGCTTCATCAGGATTATGTCAAGGGCAAACTGTTTTTTCAGATTTTCATCCACCATGGCATGACCACCGTATTTAATAACCACGGTTTTATGCCTAAATTCCTGCATATAGGGTAAAGACTCGATCAACCCCCTGGCTCTATCGATACTTTGCTGCATATCTTTTTAATCCTTTTTGTTAATAGCAATATTATCTTTCTAAATCAAATACATACAACTCAACCCATATTAACAACTTCCCATTCTACTGACTCAGGTAGTTGAAGTAAAGAAATCTTTCTTTTCCATTCATCACCAGGATTTCTTTACTTTTCTCAAAGTCACGATTATAATAGGCCTGTTATTTGCATAGTTACCTGTTCTTACTTTTATATTGTGGAGAGTTATGGTGAACAACAAACAATTATATACCCTGCTTTCAATGCTCATTCTTTTTCTTCTTTTCTGCAGCATTCCGCTTTATGCGGCCAGTGCGCCGATTACCATTGAAGCAGATCACATGACATCTCTGGAAGAGGATAACAATGTCCTCTTCAGCGGCAATGTTGATGCAGCCCAGGGCGATGTTCGTATCCGCGCAGACAAAATGACAGTGTATTACACACCCGCAGCAGATGGAAAAAAACAGGAAGTTAAACGCCTCAAATGCACAGGCAATGTCGAAATCACCAAAGATGAATGGCTGGGTACCGGAGAGACAATGAACTACCTTGCTAAAGACCGCAAAGTAATCCTGAGTGGCGGAGCCCGGGCATGGCAGGATAAAAACCTGGTTACCGGAGAGACTATCATCTATTATCTCGATGAAGGACGCTCAGAGGTTGTCGGCAGTCGTCCATCGGCAACCATGGCAGGGGAATCCGGGAAACAGAAGAAACCATCCCGGGTAAAAGCAACCCTTAGTCCCCAATAATATTATGGCTCAGCTGGAAACCGATAAAATCATCAAGCGTTACCGTAGCCGTACTGTTGTCGATGGGGTAAGCCTACAGGTTAACACTGGTGTTATTGTCGGCCTGTTGGGCCCAAATGGAGCAGGCAAGACCACTTCATTTTATTCCATTGCCGGGTTTATCCGCCCTGATGGCGGCCGTGTTCTACTCAATGGCGAAGACATTACCAAGCTTCCCATTCACAAACGCGCTCAAAAGGGTCTCTCGTATCTTGCCCAGGAACCTTCTGTCTTTAAAAAACTGACAGTGGAAGAGAATGTTCGTATTATCCTCGAGCCATTAGGACTTCCAAAAAACGAAATCAACAACCGGATCGACGAACTGATGTCTGATCTAAAAATTGAATACCTGAGAAATAATAAAGGCCATGCCCTGTCCGGCGGTGAACGACGCAGGGTTGAAATCATGCGTGCCCTTGCCACCAAACCGAATTTCATCCTCCTTGATGAACCCTTCGCCGGCATCGACCCCC
The DNA here is from genome assembly GCA_029932055.1 of Desulfocapsa sp. GTDB lineage: Bacteria > Desulfobacterota > Desulfobulbia > Desulfobulbales > Desulfocapsaceae > Desulfocapsa. The sequence goes on along the minus strand of JAOZQU010000001.1, from coordinate 34,213 downwards.
TTGCAGTGGCCGACCTGCAAAAAATCATCATCGGACTGAAGGCCAAAGGTCTGGGAGTCCTGATCTCAGATCACAATGTCCGGGAAACGCTGCAGGTCTGTGACTTTGCCTACATCATGAATGCAGGACAAATTTTGACCAGCGGCGTCGCAGATGATATAATTGAAAGTGAAGTCGCCCGAAAGATGTATCTTGGCGAAAATTTTTCAATGTAAATGTCAGATGAAAAAACAGATTGGCGTTTTACACGCAAAAAGAAAAGCTTCTGATACCTATGGCCCTTGAACTCAGACAACAGCTGAAGCTGACACAGAAACTGGTAATGACGCCTCAGTTGCGTCTTGCCATCAAGCTGCTGCAGATGAACCGGCTGGAGCTGGGCGATGCCCTGCAGGCTGAAATTGAAAAAAATCCAGGCCTTGAAGAAGTTGAGAGGAATCAGGACGTCGGGGAGAATCAACAAAGCCTTTCTTCGACGGTGGAACAAAAGGGAGAGCAGATAGAACAGGATCACACCGCGCAGGTCAAAGCCGAAGATACTATTCCTGAAACCAACTGGGAAGATTACGCCAACACCTTTGACAGCAATGTCTCCTTTTCCCAGGAAACACCACCCGCTGATGCCCCCAGTCAATTTGATTTTATATCTGAAAAGCCTGGTCTTCTCGCCTATTTACAATGGCAGCTTGCCCACTCTGAACTTGACAGTGATGAATGGGATACCGCTCTTTTCATTGCCGGCAATCTTAATCATTATGGGTTTCTGGAGTGCAGCCTGGAAGAAGTCATGGAAGCCACAAAATGCGACCATGATTCCGCAGAATATATTCTTGAAGTTATTCAGGATCTTGATCCTCCAGGCATTGCAGCGCGAGACGTGAGTGAATCTCTTTCCCTGCAGCTGGAACGAATGGGAATGAAAAATTCGCTGGCTTGCGAAATCGTGGAAAAGCACCTTGATTTCATGCAGACCCGTAATTACAAAGCAATCTGTCAGGCTACCGGTCGCAAAAGAGCTGAAGTTGTCAAAGCAATTGAATTTATCACAACAGAACTCACTCCCTATCCCGGTCTCCCCTACAGCACCGACGCCACCAATTATATTGTACCGGATGTCTATGTACGAAAAATTGATGGAGAGTTTGTCGTCCATCTTAATGAAGAAGATATTCCAAATTTGAAGCTCTCCTCCGGGTTGCAGGAATTACTGCAATCAGGTGAAGACATGGATAAAAGTTCGAAAAAATATATAAAAGAAAAACTCAAAGATGCCGGATGGTTTATAAAATCTCTACATCAGCGTCAACGAACAATATTCAAGGTTATGGACTCCATTCTCAAATTCCAAAGTGACTTTTTTGAACATGGCGCAACAAAATTAAAGCCCCTGATTTTGCGCGATGTTGCAGAAGATATTGAGATGCACGAATCCACCATCAGCCGGGTAACTTCAAATAAATATGTGCATACCCCGTTAGGAATTTATGAGCTGAAATACTTTTTCTCCACTGCCATTCCAAGGCAGGGTGCAGAGGCACTTGCTGCTGAATCCATCCGGGAACGTATCCGTAAGATGATTCAGGAGGAAGATCCTTACAAGCCATTGAGCGACAACTCTATATCGCTGAAACTCAAAGAAAATAACATCGAAATTGCCCGTCGTACCGTAGCCAAATATCGGGAACAGTTAAAAATCCTCCCTGTGAAACATCGTCGCAAGCCAAGATAAATGAGTCGTCTTGAGCGTATCTATTTCTTCCACCAAAAGCTGAAGTCCAACCGCTTCCCAAACGCCAACAGTCTGACCGAAGAATTCGAACTTTCCCGAGCCACTGCCCACCGCGATATCAGCTATATGCGGGACAGGCTTCTTGCTCCCCTGGCCTTTGATTCCAGCCGTAAAGGTTTTTATTATACCGAGGATAGCTTCACTCTGCCTTTTGAAGACAGCCCCAGGCTACTTTTTCTCATGGGCTTGCTGAACAAAATGGCGGATGAGGCGGGACTGGGTAGTCTGCCGGAGATGAAGAAACTGGAGAAACGACTGGCTGAACTGATTGCCCCCGGCTACGACCAGTTGATGGACAATGTCCTCTGTCAGTGGATAGAAGTAGAAACCCTTGCGCCCTCAATTTTTGAAACCATTATTGAAGCGGTACTCAAAAAGCGTGAACTTACAATCGAATATTGCTCTGCAGAGGCAAAAAAAAGTACTCGCAGCATAGAACCTCAGCGACTCATCAATTACCAGGGACGCTGGTATCTTCTGGCATACTGTCTTCTGCGAAATGATCATCGCCTTTTTCACATGGCAAGAATTGAAAATGCTGCAACAGGTAACAAGAGAAGTGGCCCACCCCGCCAGGCAAAGGCATCTTATTTAGATGAAGCCTTTGGCATTTTTACAGGAAAAACCCGCTACCATGCTGAAATAGCATTCACAGGAACAGCAGCAGAACTGGTACGCAGACAATACTGGCACGAAAAGCAGATCATCAAAGAGCATAATGACGGAATCACCCTTTCCCTGCCTGTCAATGATGACAGAGAAATCATCATGAAGATCCTTCAATATGGCTCAAGAGCAAAAGTGCTGGCACCTGAATCACTTCGGAATCGCGTAGCAGAGGAAATCCAGGAAATGACACGCCATTATCAAAGTTAAGGGGCTTTCACGAAATCTCCAGTGGCGTAGCTCCCCTTCCTGATATTACCAAATGCCAGTTCCGGTAAACTATAAAAAATACCCTGTGCCGCCTCATTAAAACGTTTCCCACCATCCAGTGGAAGTGTGACGATTCCGCCGATTCCATGCAGCGAAGCATAGCCCACATTCAGGACACCTTGAATTGGGCGCAGCAAAAAAGAATCATCGGTAAAAAACAGGAAAGGGGTGTCATTTGAGCGAGGTTTGTAAAGGGTGGAGCTCAGGGTATTGGATTCTCTGAGCCAGACCAGAATATCGTTTTCCTGTTCATACAGTGTTTCAAGGTGCCGTAAACGCCTGGCTGGCAGGAATTGCTGATCTTCAAGGGAAAATGCGGCCAGGGACTGCTCATAGAACAGGAAGGGAATAAAAAGCAATCCATTATCCGCTTCCACCCACCCACCCAATGCTGTCTGTCCTGACTCCTTGTCTGGAAAAGTCGTATTCAGTGACCGGATCAGTTCAGTGGCACAATTGCGTAAAAAAAGGTTATAGCCATACATATCTTCACTTTTCTTCTGCAGTTCCTGAAGCTCCTGGTCTAGTACTTCCGCAGTAGTCTGCAGATTCCCTCTGTTTTCCTGAAAAAATTCCATGGCAACAACTCCGGGACGTGAAGGAAGCATCACCTTAGTAAGGAGTCTCACACTGCGCTGAGTATCATTTACCCGTGATAACTCCCAGGCCCTTGCCCGGCTTGTCTCCATGAGTGAATAGGACATTTCCGGATGCTCCTCTTCCTGAAAAAACAGATCACAGCGTATTGCTGACTTGGCCAGCAGTTCATTCTGCAGAACCTTTAGCCGGGGCCCTTCTATTTCCGCATCTGTGAGTTGCACAACTCTCAGGTCTTCAACAAACGGATCTAAACTCAACAATTGCCCTACCACCAATGAACGCTGCACAGCCAGATACCTGGCTGTCTGCAAAAGCAGCGTTTCTCCTCTATCCGGACGCGATGACTGAAGCAATTCAACAATGGAATGGAACAAATGTTTAACAAACTTCTCAAGATATACTTTTTCGCCGGTGCTTAACTCTTTTTCCTCTTTCATAGGGCGAATAAGAGCCTGCTCATTCAAATCCCGCCCCTGCATAATAACCCGAAGAGCTTCACGCCAGTCAAGAATTTCATGAAAGCTTTGTCCTGGTCTCTTGCCTTTGTTTACGTCATGAACAGCCTTTTGAAATTCGTTATTTGCCCTTGCCAGTGCTCTTTGCAAAAAACCTGAACCTAATTCCGTTTCTATATGATGGCAGAGATTTTTCTGCTGATCCATATGTTTTGTTTTGCTGAAAAAACCAAGACAGCTGACAAATATCTCAAAATCCCCACCCAATAGTCTTTGTATAACCTGATCCTCCTTTCGCAGAGTTTCAAACTTATCAAAAAATTGCTGCTGAGAGACAAGTAATTCGGTAAAATGATTTCTAATTTGTGTTGCAACGCAAGGATCCAGCGGGAGTGATGCAATGGCTATACTTCGATTATGCAGATCGTTATAGAGGAAACGAAAGGAGTCCCATGGTTCACGGACAAGTAGAAAAGTGGCGTCGGGAAAAAACTGATAATGAAAAACAGAGTCACCAAGGCGTAGAGCGGTATGCCCACCTGCAGCCTCACCGGCATTGCTATTAATATAGAGGAAATCAATTGAGACTTCCTCATGTTGATCAGCACTCTCTTCTGCCAAGGCCAGTGCCGGAAAGAGACAAAACAGGAAATAAAACCAAAATTTCATCTTTAAGTACCATACTCCTGAAATGCTGTTATATTGTCTTTATTTTGTCATTTTTAACTTTTAACTGACCTTCATATCATCAGGCCTACATTTGATATCCCTTTATAACCTGCGAATAATTTGAACCATCAGCAATGGAACGAAAGTAAGGAAGACCGGCAATGGAGGTTTCAGCAACTCCAGCACGCCTCAACCCCATGCCCATACCGACAAATGTGCTGCCTTCCTGCTCCCAGTCGCTGATTCCATGATTCTCTGCAATACTGGTAACCTCTCGTTTATAGGCATCATCATTTTTTTTGCCACTAAGATAAAAAACTGTAACCGCAGCCACATCTTCTTCATATAGAGTAGCTGCTGCACTTACCGTTTCTTCTTCCCCACCAGATGATGAGGTTGAAGGGGAGGTAAGGGACTCAAGACTTGCGGAAACGGAATCTGATGATTGTTCCAAAGAATAGGAAATGGAACAACCTGTCTGCAACATATATAAACTGAACAAAAAACCAAGATACATATAATATTTTTTTGAATTCATAATTCCTTTCCCTTGCATGTTAAAATATTCATTGAATCACACGATTGTAACATACACCTCTACTCCTTTCTATTACTCTTTTGCCTCCTCTCTACCTTTCCTGCAAACAATTCAAATCTGCTCCCGTGCTAACCAGGGATGCCTTAAAAACAAAACGGTACAAAAAAGGATACACTGGAAAATAATCATTTCACTCTTGATTTGAAACACTATATGTCCTATTTTGTGTATATGATAAAATAATCTTTGCAATATCCTCACAATCTAAGCTATGACAAATCATTCTTGGGAACACATAAGATGACAAAACCACATACGCAGAAAAAGCAGCAGAACAGCCCCCCCCAGCAACCCTCTTTTCTAAAAGTATTACAAAAAAGCAGTCTTTCTTTTCTGGCCATGGCCCCCCTGTTACTAGCGACCATTGGCCTTGTTGGTATATTCCAGATTCTGGTAACGCCAAAAATGCTGGCCTCCCTGTTTCAGGGAGATCCCCTGTTTGACACATTGTTGGGAACCTTGACTGGTGCGATAGCCGTTGGTAACCCGATCGTCAGCTATCTGATTGGAGGTGAGCTGCTGAATCAGGGCATTTCTCTCTATGCTGTAAGTGCCTTTCTGTTATCCTGGATAACCCTGGGCTTTACCCAATTACCTGCTGAGGTCGAGGTATTCGGAGGACGTTTTACCCTCTATCGGAATATCCTGGCCTTTATTTTTGCCATGATTACCGCAGTGCTTACCACCATTACCGTGCAGGTGTTATCATGAAAAAACAGGACAAACCCTTTGCCTTTCGTGGTAAATATCTCCTTGTGGCCGTCCTTGTGCTTTATGGTATATTTTTTCTCGTAAATAGTGGCGGCGCTCTGTCAGCCCTGCAAAAAAGTAGTACTATCCTGACAAAAATACTGCCAATTTTTGTCGTGGTGATCCTGTTTACTGCCACCCTTAACTACTTCATAAAGCCAAAACAAATTGCCAAACATCTGGGTCAAAAAAGTGGAATGAAAGGTTGGTTCTGGGCCTTGGCAGCAGGGGTCATCAGCCACGGGCCAATGTATGCCTGGTACCCTCTGCTCGACGACCTGCGCAGCCACGGTATGAAGGACGAATATATCGTAGTCTTTTTCGCTTCCAGAGCCATTAAAATCCCACTTTTGCCTATCATGATCGACTATTTTGGCTTAACCTTTACCATTGTTATATCCTTATATATGCTTTTTGGTGCTCTTATCCAGGGCTTGTGTATGCAACTAGCAACAATCAAAGATACATAACAAGATATGGCTGTGAACAGAACACCTCATGTTCGCAATTTAATTTTAGACAACATCCCTGTTGCCATGGTGACCATGGATGCAGAATTTAAAATAACCTCATTCAATTATCACGCAGAACACTTAACAGGTTTCACAGCCACTGAAGCTATTGGTAAGCCATGTAATGAAATATTACACAGCAGTAAATGTGACTCTGAATGTCCTTTGCAGACAGTGCAGAAATATGGCGAATCCGCAACCGGCCTGGAAGCCGAATTTATCAATCGCTTTCACGAGCATATTCCCGTAAGAATCGGCACGGCTGCCGTTGAAAATGAAACCGGAAACTTTATCGGTTATCTGGAAGTTATTGAGGATATTTCCAGAGAAAAAAGTCTGGAGCGAGAAAAAAACAATTTCCAGTTTATGATTGCCCATGACATGAAATCTCCCCTGGTGGCCATGCAGGGCTTGATTAGAAGAATTCGTGAACACTATGATGAAATGTCAGCGGAAAAACGTGATCACTATTTTAAAATTATAAGTGAGGCAGGGGATCAACTTGAGACGCAGATCATGGCATTTTTGGAATTTTCCCGGCAAACAACACATCAAATCAAACTCCAGCTTGAATATACCTACCTTCCTGAACTCATCGATCAACTCATCATAAGGCATCAAGCCCAGGCAGCAGAAAAAAATCTAACCATATCCTCAAAGCATGGTAGCATACAAGCCATTAAGGTTGATAGTAAACAGCTGCAACGGGTTTTTGAAAATTTGCTTGATAACAGTATCAAATTCGCCCATCGACCTGGAGAAATTACTATCAATATAAGGAAAACAGACAAAGAAATAATCATTCAGGTCAAGGATAACGGTCCTGGTATTGCTGCTGATGAGTTGCCTTATATTTTTGATGCCTTTCATCAATGTAAATCAAACAATAGTGGGCATGGTCTTGGACTAGCTGCGGTCAAGGCAATTGTGCGGGAACATGGTGGTCGGGTGGCGGTGAAAAGCAGCCTGGATAAAGGCTCTATTTTTACCGTTCGACTTCCCAAAACATACTGATGACATGAATGTCAGTTAAAAGATAAAGACAAATCTACCAGCCTGATGAATTTCACTGCCTCAAAATTTTCTTTTTTTTATTTCAGAAATCAGGAAGTAAGGTACTGATAAGGGGGGTTACAACAACATATGCCTGAATTTGCCAACCATCGTCAACAAATAGAAGAAACCATTAATGGACTCCGCGAACTGATTAATCGCCTGCAGTTACTGGAAAATGAATATCGTAAACAGGAAGAAACTCTTTTTATCATCTCAGAATTTGCCAATGACTGGGAATACTGGCAGGATACCGATGGCCACTATAAGTATGTATCTCCTTCCTGTAAAGTAGTAACAGGCTATAAACCTGACGATTTTTACAATGACCCTGATCTTCTGCAAAAAATAATTGCTCCGGATAACTGGGAAAGATGGAAAGCCCACAGCCACAATATGGAAAAGAATGGGTTGGTCTCGCCCATTGAATTCAAAATCCAGACAAAAGAAGGAAACATACGATGGATTCACCATATCTGTCAGACAGTTACAGGTAAAAATGGTGAAAACCTTGGAATTCGCGGTAGCAACAGGGACATCACTGAATTGAAACAACTCCAGAAAAAGCTGAAACACATGGCGGGCCACGACCTCCTTACCGGGCTACCTAACCGTTCCCTGTTCCTGGAACATCTCGACCAGACAATTAAAGAAGCAAAACGTAATAAAAGCATGTTCGCTGTGGTCTTCATTGATCTTGATGATTTCAAAGATGTCAACGATACCCATGGTCACGAGGCCGGCGATGCAGTCCTGAAAAAACTGGCCCAGACCCTGACCGGCATGACCAGGGAAAACGACATTGTCGCCCGGTTGGGAGGTGATGAATTCGTTGGACTTTTTGATGTCCAACATGAGACTGATGTGGATATCATCAAAAAGAAACTATTTGCTTCTATCCTGAAAGATATCCACTGCCCAACCTATAACGTGACCATCCATTACAGCCTCGGAGTAAGTGTCTATCCAACTGACGGAACGAGTATTGATACGCTTCTTCAAAAAGCTGACCAGGCAATGTACCTGGAAAAAGAAAAAAACAAGGCAGCACGCCGGAAAAACTCATGAACCCCCACCTGAACAACCGTAAAAATGAATACTAAAGCCGATAAAACAATAGATTTCAAAAAGGATGACCACGTAGAGCAGATCCTTGGGTACGACAACAATCTTCTCATCAGGGATCTCTTTGAAATCATGAATGAAGTACTCGCTAATCGAGATCTTGCCACCTACAAGCATACCCTGCGTGTTGCTCACATTGCCAAAGCTGTAGGAAAAGAGCTAGACCTTTCAGACAAAGAGCTGACCATCCTGGAACTTGGCTGTCTCGTTCACGACATTGGCAAGACAGCAATTCCGGATGCCGTACTCCTGAAACCCGATCTTTTCAATGATCAGGATCGTAGAATCATGGAATACCACCCTCTAATTGGCGCCAAACTTTTTGCCCCCAGACTCCATGATGACCGCATCACCAATATTATCCTGCGTCACCATGAACGATTGGACGGAACCGGCTATCCTCAAGGGCTTTTCGCTTCTGAAATTGACACGTTCTCCCGTATTGCTGCAGTGGCTGATGAATTTGAAGCCCTCACCAGCAACAGACCATACAAAACCGCTTTTTCTGTAAATGTTGCTCTTAGCATCCTTCAGTATGAAGCAGAAAAAGGATCTCTTGATGCTGATATCGTAAATGCACTTAGCCGTATCGCTTCCACTCTGGTTCTTAAAGATGTTACTCTGTATCCCACAGGAAATTTCATGGAAGAGATAGAACATTTTCGCAGAGATACCTTTTTTCGAGATACTTTAAGTGAACTCTATAATTATCGATATCTTCTGGTTCTTGATAATCTCAAAGTACTTGGCGAAAAAGGAACAGATGGTTACCTCCTGATCCTGGTAAGTTTTAGAGGAATGGGCCGTTTCCAGGTTGACCATGGAGTGATCGTGGCAAGTCAAGTCCATGACGAAATAGGACAGCGCCTTAAAGATACAGTTGCAATGTATCGAAAAAAACGGCTGAACTATGATGGCTCAGTTATGCTGTTTCGCAAACACTGTGACTATATGATTTATGCCGAAGGAAACAGTGAAGAAAGCTTTAAAGATTTCATTCAGGACATTCGACAAAAAGTCACTCAAACCCATTATGAATGGGGTGTTGAGACAAACTGCCATCGTATCTGGTTTCCTCGTTCAACCCCTATCGAACTGGGAATGACACGACTTTTTTCTCTTCAGGTGCAGGATATAGAATCCTGCAGTATCAAAGACTCGGAATCATAAAAACCTACACACATCTAACACCGGTAAACGGTATGGAAAGCCGGCATAAGTGCCTTGGTGGTACTTGTAACTTGTTAATTTTAAAACACTCTCCAGTTTTCTTGTTTTTTTATGACAGGAATTATGGAGTAAGGCACTAAAAGGCATTGAACAATATTTTATATGTCAGGAAACTTCTTTCTCGTAAAGTTGCAGCGTTACTTTTCAGGCACCCCAGAAAAACTCTTGACTTTCGAAATACCAACTAATATATATTCTCACCTGAACAAGGTGAGTATATACCAATAAACCCTTTTCCAACCATTTTCTTTCAGATCAAATTAAGGAGGATCCGAATGCAAAAAATGAAGTATGCGTTGCTCGGGGGAGCAATAACCGCACTGTTGATGTCAAGTGGTGCCATGGCAGATAGCTGTATTGACTGCCATACCAAGATTTCTCCAGGCCAGGTTCAGGACTGGAAAGCCTCAAAACATTCCACTGAGGATGTAAGTTGTGTGAACTGTCACGGTGACGCACATTCCACCGCAGAAGACTACAAAAAAGCACAACTTCCCGACGAAAATGTTTGTGCCGAGTGTCATGAAGAGCAATTTGACTCTTTTGCCAAGGGCAAACATAACTACGGCTGGACCTCTCTCAATGCTATTCCGGCAACCCACTGGGCTCCTGATGAACTGATGGAAGGTGGACGCGGCTGCGGCGGTTGTCACAACATGGGCATCAAGACTGAAGCACAGAAAAAAGAGCAACTGGAAAAAGGCTACCGCTACCAGAATAACTCTTGTGACGAATGCCATACCCGTCATTCCTTTTCCAAAAAAGAGGCCAATAATCCCAGGGCCTGTCAGCAATGCCATATGGGATATGATCATCCGCAGTGGGAGATGTGGTCTTCCTCCAAGCATGGCGAACGCTGGTTTGCCAAACAGAACGGTGACCTTCCTGCCGATGCTGTGGCACCTACCTGTCAGACCTGTCACCTTCCCGACGGCACCCATGAGAACCATACCGCTTGGGGCTTCTTAGGTGTACGCCTGCCTCTGCCAGATGACAAACAGGCAGCTGACGATCGTGTGACCATCCTCATGGCGCTTGGCGTTCTGGATCCTGAAACCGGCAAGCCCACTCCAATCCTTGATGCTGTCAAGGCTGTGGATATGGTTCGCCTCGATCAGGAATCCTGGCAGAAAGAGCGTGATAAAATGCTCAAAGTCTGCTCTCAATGTCACTCAGAAGCATATGCCAAAGAGCAAATGGATGCCGGCGATACCATGTTCGTTAAAATTGACCGGTTGATGGCTGAAGGTATTAATACTGTAGCCGCCCTGTACAAAGACGGACTCATCAAAAAGCCTGCTGGATACCCAGCAAACTATCCTTTCCTGCTGTCCTTCATGCACACCAATGGTAATGACTGGGATAAAGATTATGATAAAATCTCCTACATTGACCAAGTACTTCTCCAAATGTATATGAAGCACCGTATGCGTGCATACCAGGGATTTTTCCATGTCAATCCAGATTATGCGTATTGGTATGGTTTTGCTGAAATGTACAAAGATCTGGGTGAGATCAAAGAACTTGCCAAGGTTATGCGAGCAACACATGGCGGACATTAAGTCGACATAAGACAGACTTAGTCAGTCAAAAAGCAGAAAGGCGGCTGTTCCATTTTGGAGCATCCGCCTTTTTTTATGCCTTATAAATTCTTTTCGTGTTTGTTTATCCCTATGTAGTACTGAAATGAGTAAAAATAAGTAACTATTCAGCGTAATTTTGCAGACCCTGAATTTTATATTCTTTTGGGCTAAAACTTTATAAAATCCGTCATTCCCGAGGTAGTTATCGGGAATGACGTGCTTTTTGAAATAATATGCCTAACAACAACACGCTGAATAGTTACGAAAATAATTAAAAAGGTTTTAAAAGGAAAAACACTATGAAAATTAAATCCATACAAACTGTTTTTCAGAGCATTGTTATCATATTGCTCGTTGCTCTTCCACTGGGCCTTTCTGCCCAAACAACAAAAATTGCCGTACCCGCAACAGGTTCAGAAAACAACTCCCTCATTAGCGAGGAGACTGGCAGAGCTCCATTCTTTCTTTTTTTCGATGGCAAGGGACAATTTCTTGAAGCTATGAAAAACCCAGCCGAAAATCAATCAGGAGGTATTAGCCGTACCGTTGTTGCCCTGCTTGCTGATAAAAATGTCACCATTATTATTGCTAAATCCATTGGTGATAAAATGCAGCAAACCTTAACGAATCATCATATAAATATTGTAATCAAATCAGGAACTGCCCATGATGCCGTCAAGACAGTCATAGAAGATTAGATCACCGGAACACTACAGTTAGATCAACCGAAAGATTGTTGAGCCTATGACAAATCAGAAACCAGCCCTCAACTCCATCCTCTTCCCTTTGCTACTTGCAGTGGTCATTGGTGCTCTGGCAGGTATTGGTGCGGTTTTCTTCCGTTGGCTCATAGAAATCGGCATTAACGTCTTCTGGCCTGGAGAAGGTGACTTTGTCAGCCGCTATGAACAGGCCCCTATCTTCTGGCGTGTTGGTATTCCTGTACTTGCCGGGTTTATTCTTGGTCCCCTTCTTCATTTTGTTGCCCCGGAAATTCGAGGTCCCGGTGTTCCAGAGGTAATGGCGGCTCTAGCCCAGCGTGATGGCATTATCAGGCATCGAGTCACACTTGCCAAAAGTTTTGCCACCGCCACTTTTATTGCCTCTGGCTGCTCTCTCGGCAGAGAAGGTCCCATTGTTCAGATAGGATCTTCCATAGGTTCCTCATTATGTCAACTCTTTCGACTTGGGCCGGATCATCGTAAACTTGCCGTGGCCTGTGGTGCTGCTGCTGGCATTGCCGCCACCTTCCAGGCACCTATGGCAGGCACCCTTTTCGTTGTTGAGATCCTTCTTTTCGATCTGGAGGTCACCTCACTCTCAAATATTGTGATTGCAGCCGTAACCGGAACTATGGTCTCCCGCTCCTTCTGGAATGAGGGCATTTTATTTCAGGCTCCGCAATTCGCTTTGGGACATCCAGCCGAACTCCTGCTTTATCTTGGATTAGGACTCATGGCAGGCCTTCTCAGCCTTATTCTTATGGCCCTTGTCTTTGGATTCAGCAAGGGCATAGACCGACTCAAGGTACCTGGATGGCTTTCTCCGGCCTTGGGTGGTATTATCATTGGCATTCTTGGCCTCTTTCATCCTCAGGCTTTAGGGGTAGGCTATGAGGCCGTAACTCAGGTATTACAAGGAGACTTCTTATGCACCACTGCCCTTGTCCTTCTCCTTGCTAAACTTTTAGCTACCAGCTCCTGTATCGGATCCGGCATGAGTGGCGGTATATTTGCGCCCTCTCTCTTTTTAGGAGCTATGCTTGGTGCTATCTGCGGCAATCTAGCTCTCCTTATCTGGCCAGCCTCACTCATGTTACCCAGCCATTTTGCTCTTGTTGGGATGGGAGCTATGGTGGCCGGCACCACTCTAGCTCCCATCACCGCCATTCTCACCATCTTTGAGTTAACTAATAATTACGAAATAATTCTTCCGTTAATGCTTGCCTGTATCCCAAGTATCATTGTTGTCCGCGTACTGCATGGCTTTTCCATCTATGAGACGCGATTGCTTATGCAAGGCATTCGTATTGTCCGAGGTCACGATGCCAACAGGCTACGAGCCATGAAAATCCATGATTATATATGTACCGACGTTTCCACCTTACCTGGCAATATGCCTCTTGACGAAATAATGGAACGACTCCTGAGTAACCCTTTTCCACATTTCATGATCAATAACAAACAAGGTAACCTTGCTGGTGTCCTAACTCTTCGTGATGTTCGTGCCCTTCTGGCCCAACCCGGGTCAGCGGATACATCCATCACCGCTGCAGATCTTATGACCAGGGACGTAGCCACGGTAAGCGAAAACGATAACCTTGAAAAAGCCTTTCACCTGTTCAGCCATCATCATTTTTCTTTCCTTCCAGTAATGTCAGCATCCCAGCCCAGCCAAACCGTTGGTTGCCTGAAAAAAGATGACCTGCTTACTGCATATGACCAGCACATTCTCAGAGATCATTGTCTGCCTTCCTCCAGTCTTGTCTGTCGACTTCCTGGAAAAAAGTAGACATTCATCCTTTTGTCAGCAAAGTCCCGCACACACCCAAGACAGGTATCCCGCCACACCCGCTCGCAATAAAACTACACTTCCGCAGGGCGAAGCCACACTTTCAGGCCAAATCGCTACACATATGATCACAAATGCTATCTTGAGATACACTTGCGCTGCGACGAAAAATAACCCGCAAATTACAAAAATATATTGCAAAATCAATATATTATAAATACTCCGCCCATTCTCCACCCCACAGCCTACAAACTGGCATCATTAATGCTAACAGAAAGGTAAGAAAACAAAAAAGACTACAACCCACTCAAACACGGAGGATCCCATGACTACAACTACACACACAACAACTACAAATAACATTAAGGCCGGATACGAAACCTCCAACTTCGCCCTGGGTGTTGGAATATCAATGGCCGCTATCGTTGGCCTCTGGGGAACCGCCTGTCTCGTAAGTGCACTTATGAGTAATGGGCCCTTAAGTCTTGTAAAAAGCTACATAACCGCAGTGCTTGGCTAATCAACCAACAAAATAAATAAATCTTAATTAAATAGAACAGAATCAAACAAGGAGAACACCATGGCTAACAATACATCAAAAACCGCAAGTAGAATCATCCTCGCAGCTGGCTCCATCATGTGTCTTTGGGTTGCAGCAGCTCTTACCAGCGCCCTTTCTTCAGTAGGCTGGTCTGTTAGTGAACTGGCTGGACAATACATGGCAGCTATCGGAATGGTAAAACCATTGCATACTCTGGTTGACTACTATACACACATCAAAGGTATTGAATACCTGATCTGTGTCGCCTTCTTCGTAGCCTTTCCAGTTTTCTTTAAATATGTAAACAAAGATACAAAGGCGGTTTCAGCAAACAAATAGTAAAATTCTTATAAAAGCAAGTCTTACTCTCTAGCCTCCTGTTCAACGAATGGTATATTCGTAGAACAGGAGGTTTTTCATTTTATACTCATAAATTTCACTAATTTTTCTAGATAACTTCGACCAAAGCTGATCAATTCACTCACCCCTGTTACACCTCAGCAAAAGGAAATTCAGGATCAGCCAGCAGTTTATACATTCTCTGCTTTGTCTTTGTTTTTTCATGATGAAAATCTACCAGTGTAGCGATAATATCCACAACCTCATCAGCAGTTGCCTCTCGTTTTATACGCCGACCAATCTTGGGAAAAGCACCGCCTTTACCACCTGCGTAGATTTCGTAGCCTTTTTTTGTTGCAACCACACCGATATCGGTTTCCTTGGGAGAAGAACAATTTAAAGGACAGCCACAGATGGCTATCTTGAACTTGGCCTTAGTCTTTTCCCGACCTGCAAAACGAGCCGTAATGCGGCCGCTGAGCTCCTCGGTATCCACAAGCCCAAGTGAACAATGATCCTTCCCCACACAGATTCGTGGCAGCGGGAATTTTCCTGGTCCCTTAAAATCAGCCCCAAGCTCTGCGAGTTCATTCTTTACATTATCCACAGCACTTTCCGGAACATTAATCAAGCGCATGTTCTGGGTCAGAGAACAGTAAATACCTAAATCATATCGACCGGCAAGCTCATGGGCCTTGGCCATGATATCTAAAGGAAGACGGCCGGCAGGCAACAACACTGTGATACTAATCTTTTTTTCATTCATAACAGTAACTCCTGGTAATAATGAGTAATAGTTCAGCTATATAATATTTTCATTTTTTCCTGAAACAAATTCGATGCGAGCAAACTCAAGGGCATTTTTTCTGCCGAACAAAGTTATGATATCCCCGGAAGCAAAGCGAGTATTACCACGGAGAATATGCAAAACACCTTCTCTATCCATCGATACAACGTTTATCATTTCTCCTAAATCTAAATCTCTGAGTTCCTTGCCAACCGCATGATATCCTGTTTTTAGGCGAAACTCTGTGAAATCATTAAATTGCTCCTTCCGGAGTGTAAGATCGCCATCAAGTAACTGCCCTCTTTGTTTACGGACGATACCGACATCATAGGCTCTCAAGATATCACTACGGCTGATTAAACCGAGTAATTGCTTCTCTGAAGACCGTGAGACAACAGGAAGCCTGGCAAGATCTCTGGGTGCCATTTTCTGAATGGCAGTCCAGATTGGCTCATCCGCAAACACTGTTACAGGATCTATTGTTGCGATATCCTCTACTTTTAAACTGCGTATCTTTACAGCCTCTTGTGAAAGAGCTTTCTCAAGATCCTGGAGAGTAGCAATTCCCCAGAGCGATTCATTGTCATCAAGTACAGGAAATCCAAGAAAATTGGTTTCCTGAAACTGCTGGTACAGTTCTACTAAAGGTTGATCCTTATAGACTGTCAAGGCATCCCGGTTCATCACCTCCCGTACTTGTACCCCCTGCATAATATCCATATCCCTCCCTTGCTCAAATCGTATGCCGCGTTTAGCAAGCTTAATAGTATAGATGGACTCAGGATGAAGATACTGGGCAAGATAGGAAGCTGTGACTGCTGTGAGCATGAGAGGTAAAATAAGCGCATATTCATTACTCATTTCAAAAACAATAAGCATTGCCGTCAGTGGTGCACGGGCACAGGCTGAAAAAACGGCAGCCATTCCAACAAGAGCGTAGGCACCGGATGGACCGGCAAGTTCAGGTTGCCAGGCAGAAAAAATTTCCCCCATGGCACCACCGAGCATAGCCCCAATAAAAAGTGATGGCGCGAAGACTCCACCTGAATTTCCTGAACCAAGGGTAAACGACGTGGCAAGAGGTTTTAAGAAAACAAGCAGGGCAAGAACCCAAAGGCTGGTATTCCCCTGCAGCGCATCTTCAATAAAAATAAAACCTGATCCATATAGATGGGGTATATTATCAATAAACTGCCCCCCTGACTGATACTCAACTACACTATTGAAGTTTAGCCCAGTAAGTTTCAGATAACATAAACCAAGTAGCCCTAGAAGCAATGCACCAACGGTAGGTTTAAGGGAAAGAGGGAATTTCCAATTATCAAACACATCTTCAAACCACGTTAGCATTCGTATGAAAAACACGCCAACAAGAGCAGCAACTAGTCCTAGAAGAAGATAAAATAAGATGGTTATCGGTGATTCCATGGTGTACGACGGGACGCTGAAAGCAGGTCGATCTCCAAGATACATCTGGCTGACAACGGATGCTGATACAGCTGCAATGACCACGTTACCAAATGCCCGTACCTGTAACTCACTCATCAATACCTCAATGGCAAAAGCCACTCCGGCAATGGGGGCATTAAACGTTGCTGCAATCCCTGCCGCTGCACCACAGGCCACAAGATTTTTTATGCGATCATCAGAGAGATGAAGAATCTGCCCTGTAACGGAACCCAAGGTAGACCCAACCTGAACAATGGGCCCTTCACGACCTGCAGAACCACCGGTTCCGATACATAAGGCAGAAGATAATATTTTGGCAATTGCAACCCGTGGGCGAATCCTGCCACCCCGCAAAACAATCGCCTGCATAACTTCAGGAACACCATGCCCTTTTGCTTCCTTGGCGAACCAGGCAATAATTGGACCGGCAATCAAAGCGCCACCAACCGGCACAAGGACATAACTCCAAACACCCAGGTGAGGAAACAGATATTGAATGCTGCTGTATGAACTCTTTTGGATAAATACTATTAGATGGATAAAAAAAACAGCAGCTAAACCGGTGGATCCACCGATAATAACGGCAAGAATAAGGAGCAACAACCCTTCAGGCGGGGTTGTTTTATCGAGAAGTGCGCCAAAAGGATTACGTTTCATTGTAATATAAGGGGATGGTAGTTGGTGGGAATGCTCCTTTACCTTATCTTGACTTCAGCCGGCTAACCCTGCTAAATGGAAAGCCTGACCTTACCAGCTTAATTTATGTTGAATTGTATTCCAAGTATTTTCGAATGAAAGATTGTTCCATTCTATAACCTATCATCAAATTCGAAAACGACTCTTTCTCTACATTTCCTCTATGACACACCTATCCGCACAAAATACAACACTTCCGTGGAACAAAAACTACACTTTTAAGCAAAATACCACACCTATGATCAATGGCCAATTTTTGCGCCACCCGCATGCGACAGCAAAAGGAAAAGGCCAGTCTATAAACAAATTGCACTATATCAGTAAGATACATAACACATAGTTTTTTCTAATCGCCACCAGCAAACTGGCACTGTTGATGCAAGTATAAAGACAAGAAAACAAAAAAGATTACAAAACAACCAAAAACGGAGGACACCATGACTACAACTACACACACAACAACAAGAAATCAAGTTGACGCCGGATACGAAACTTCTCGCTTTGCTTTTGGTGTTGGAATGGCAATGGCAGCTATAGTAGGTCTCTGGGGAACAGCATGTCTCGTAAGCGCACTTATGAACAATGGCCCATTAAATCTTGTAAAAGGTTATCTCACCGCAGTGATAGGCTAATCAAAACAAATATAAGCAAACAAAAATAAACAAGGAGAACACCATGACTAATAATACATCAAAAACCGCAAGTAGAATCATCCTCGCAGCCGGCTCCATCATGTGTCTATGGGTTGCAGCAGCTCTTACAAGTGCTCTTTCTTCAGTAGGCTGGTCTGTCAGTGAACTCGCCGGACAATACATGGCCGCCATCGGCATGGTTAAACCATTGCATACTCTGGTTGACTACTACACACACATCAAAGGCATTGAATATCTAATCTGTGTTGCCTTCTTCGTCGCCTTTCCAGTTTTCTTTAAATATGTAAACAAGGCTCCAAAGACAGCTGAAGCAAAATAATAACGATCAAGCGCTACCCAAAAAAACCTCACCTCTTTACCCTCCAGCCATCGGATTCCATTCGATGGCTGGAGTTTTTTTATCTTCCCAGATTCCACTTATGCTGCCCAAAATATTCTCGCCTCACTCATCTTATTCTTAAAAAAAATATCCGCTTTTTCTTGACTGCTTATAAGCTATACAGGTAAAAGTACTTATATCCCTCAAGGGCATAGCCGTCAGGCTAAGCGTTAGTCATTAGTCGTTAACAATTGATTATTGATTATTTGTGTTGTTATTTCAATAGATTGTCAAAAAATGCTTTTATTAATAATCAATAATCAATTGACAACGGTTAATTATTAATATTTTGAAACAGCACATTTTGTGTCATCACCTCAACTGGTTAAAAGTTGTTGGCAGACAAGGCAAATCAATTAGCCTGACGGCTATGCCTCAAGGGGGTACTAAAAAGAGTGCTGACTTATTGTTCATCGCCTGTGTTAACATGGTGTTCAAGATTGGCTGGCGCAGAGCGCCATGAAAAATGTTACACCGCTGAGCGGTATAACAAGAGAAAACAAAAATAAACACAGATCAAATATCAATCCACATTCTATATTGCTATTTATTGTTAATCAGGGCTGTGTTGCCAGCAGCCTTTGTTCGTCAGCCTATACCCACAACAAGGAGAAGCGATGCCGGTAGTTGTAGCAAAACAGCTGGAAAAAACATATATGGCCGGAGATATAGCTGTAAAGGCTATACAAAAAGTATCTTTCACAATTGAACCATCTTCTTTTGTCGCCTTTGTCGGCCCTTCCGGAAGCGGAAAATCCACCCTGCTCAATATGATTGGATGTCTTGATCCTCCAACAGCAGGCACTCTTGAGGTTATCGGGCAAGATATCAGCAGTCTCAATCGTGCTCAGGCCGCACGGTTCAGAGGGGAACATATCGGATTTGTTTTTCAGGATTTCAACCTGATCCCGGTGCTCACGGTCTTTGAAAATATAGAATATCCTCTGCAAATGGTACAGAACTGGCCCAAAGAAAAAAGGACGATACGTGTTCAGGAAATGCTGAAGGCCGTAGGCATGGCAGATCAGGGACATAAATTTCCCAGCCAGATTTCCGGTGGTCAAAAACAGCGGGTCGCTGTGGCAAGAGCCTTGGTAACCAGTGCCAGCCTGGTTCTTGCTGACGAGCCCACAGCCAATCTTGATCATAAGACAGCCAATCATATCATCGCGTTAATGAAAGAGATGCGTGACGAATTTGGGACAAGCTTTATCTTTTCCACCCATGATCCCAAAGTCGTCAATAACGCAGAGACAATTTTTACACTTGAAGATGGTCAGCTACTGCAAGAAGACTCAGGAGGGAATCATGTTTAATATTTTCAAACTTGCCCTGCGTAATCTAAGACGTTACATGAGGCGGACCCTGCTCACCTCCAGCCTTATCACTCTGGGAGTAGTTGCAGTATTACTCTTTATTTCAGTTGCCGGTTCCTTTAAGAGTATGATGATCGGACAGATCACTGACTCCATGCTTGGTCACCTTCAGATACACAGAAAAGGCTACCTGGCAGCTGTCGACAGCCTGCCCCTTGATAGAAACCTGAAGGGAAAACAACTTCAGCTTATCAAAGAAGCCCTTGATCAGGATGAAAATGTTGAGGCATACTCCATGCGCATTAAACTTGGAGCCATGTTCAGTAATTACACGGAAACCACGAATATTCGAGTAAATGCCGTTAACCCGGAACAGGAAATGAAAACTGTTCCCATGCTTGCCGATCGTATCATAAAAGGCAACAAAGAAGGGCTCCTAGAAAAAGGAGAAATACTGGTTCCGGAGCTGATTGCCAAAGGACTGAAGGTAAAACTTAACGATACCATTGTTTTGGTAGCCACCAACAAGGATGGATCCGTCAATGGACAGCCTTTTGTTATCCGAGGTGTTCTGGAAGGTATTTCAGGCCCTGGAGGGCGCGATGGAGTTATCCACATTGAGGATGCCCGGTCTCTCCTGCGTACTGAGGGCAAGGAGGTCAGTGAAATTGCCATTCGCCTGAAAGACATAAAGACTATGGATGGAGTTTTTGCAGGGCTGCAGCAAAAGCTTGGTTCTCTGAAAAATAAAATGGATAAGCCTATCTTTGAAGTACACACCTGGAAAAAACTTTCACCATTTTTTAATATCGCCCGCATGATAGATCTCATGACCCTTTTTATCAAGATCATGCTTGTGGCAATTGTCCTGGTGAGTATCATGAATGTGATGATCATGGCAGTGTATGAACGAATAAATGAAATCGGAACCATTGCAGCCATTGGGACGGTTCCCGGAAAAATTCTCTCACTCTTTGTGATGGAAGGTTTCCTTTTAGGCTGCCTTGGTACTCTGATAGGGGTCGTCATCAGCCTGGTCACCATTGCCGTGTTGAATGCTTCCCAGATCAGCTTTGATTTTGGACGTCAGAAAGGCTTACTGCTCTCTCCGACAATCGGGGTTACAGAGGTAGTTACTATTTCGGCCATTGTTATTGCCATTGCAGTCCTTGCCAGTTTACAACCTGCATGGAAAGCGGCCCGGATGGATCCGATTACAGCCCTGCGGCATGTATGACAACAAGAATATTACAAATCATTCACTGCAGGAGAAAACTTATGCTGCACATTATCCACAAAATCACCGGCTCTTTTCTATTCCTGCTCTTCCTGACTGGAACAGCCCTTGCCCTGGACGGCAACGAATTGTTACGTCAGGTAGATGCCAGAATGCAACCACAGTCGTATGAAATGTATCGAAAGCTCATTAATATAGAGCCGGATGGTAAAAAGAAAGAATTTGTCCTCTATACCGTAAAAACCGGGCAGGATAAGATGGTTGCTCTGTTTATCTCCCCTGCCAGTGAAGAAGGAAGAGCCACCCTGCGACTGGGAGACAACATGTGGCTCTATATTCCAAATGTAGGAAAACCCATACGTATCACCAGTCTTCAATCTGTCATCGGAGGAATTTTCAACAACTCCGACATCCTGCGACTCGACTACCATGTTGAATATGATGCCGAATCAATCACTGAGCAGGAAACAACATACCAGCTTGAACTCAAGGCTAAGTCATCATCAGTTGCTTATGATCATTTAAAAATGGAAGTTGACAAGAAAACTCTGCTGCCAACCACCATTGAATGTTACGCAGTCAGTGGTATGCTCATCAAGAGTCTCCATTATTCAAAGACTCAGGATTTTGGTGACGGTTTGATCAGACCTTCTGTTCTTGAAACCGACAGCCCTCTTCACAAGGGGTATCGCTCGCTGATGCTCTTTGCCAAGTTGCAAAAAAAAGAATTTGCTGATGAGGTGTTCACCCTGAACTTCCTGCCGAAAGTCAATGAATTACGCTAGGAGCCTGTACGAGAACACCCAAACTACGGGTACAAGTGCCCTTTCACCTCAACTCTTCGTTGTTTTGAAAAAATGAAGAAGGGTCTGAGTACCTCTCTTTTTCTCTCCTGTATCATGATGCTTCTACCGTCTCTCCTTTGGGCGCAAGATGAATTCTCCTTTGATCTTGAAGAAATCGAAAAAAAAGCCCTTCAAGTGGGTGGATACCTGGAATTACGTGGGGATCACCTGAATATCAATCAGGACTCTGTTTTCTCCAATTTAAACCTTGCAGCCCCTGAGATGTCCACCATGGATCTCATCAGGGGAAGTATACAGCTCGATGGCAGCTATGAGTATGGAATCAGCAGCCTGAACTTGCGGCTCAGGGCTGCAGCTCAACAGGACACCATAGGCTGGACTGACATATCCGACGTGTATTCCGCTTACCTCTCTGTCAAACCAGACCCGTCTCTTGCACTTTCCATTGGAAAAAAATCATATAAATGGGGAAAAGGCTACGCCTGGAACCCGGTGGGATTTATCAATCGTCACAAAGATCCCAATGACCCTGAAGAGGCACTCGAAGGGTATGTTACTCAGGAAAGTGATTTTAACAAAAGTTATCAGGGGCTTCTGCAAACAGCTGACCTCACCCTGGTAGTGTTGCCTGTCTGGGAAGATATCAACAATGACTTTGGAGAGCGAGACAATGTCAACCTGGCCGCCAAGCTGTATCTGCTGTACATGGATACGGATATCGATTTGATTGTCTTAACAGGAAACAGTCGCTCAAACAAAATTGGCCTGGACTTTTCCACGAACCTGGCCCCCCACTTTGAACTCCATGGAGAAGCTGCATATATCCAGGATCACAAAAAGATTGTTCTGCTGGAGGA
This sequence comes from Desulfocapsa sp., assembly GCA_029932055.1. Taxonomy (GTDB): domain Bacteria; phylum Desulfobacterota; class Desulfobulbia; order Desulfobulbales; family Desulfocapsaceae; genus Desulfocapsa. The sequence goes on along the minus strand of JAOZQU010000001.1, from coordinate 11,342 downwards.
CAATTCCACTTCTGTAAGAGAGCAAGAAGCGTTTTCCACCCTGCTTGGAATTCGCTATCTCGCAGAGAATGACATCACTTCCATCATTGAATATTATTATAACGGTGGTGGCTACAGTGAAAAAGAGATGATACGTTTCTATCAGATGGCGGAAGCAGGCTTTGCCCAGGAACCAACACTTGGCTCCAATTTACTGGACAGGGCAAGGGAGTTGAGCATTAAAGGATATGGCCGCCCGCAACCCGGACGGCAATACCTGTATGCCAAATTTACTCAGAAGGAACCTTTTGATATCCTCTATTTTACTCCCGGTATTACAACGATAGTCAACCTTGACGACCAGAGCTACTCCATCAGCCCAGAGACTGTCTACACCGGCCTGACCAATTGGGAATTCCGTCTGCGTTTTTCCCTGATCAACGGCGGTGAATTCACAGAATTTGGAGAGAAGGTGAACAGCAATAAACTGGAACTCCGTGTTCGCTACTTTTTTTAATCCAACTGCCTTCGCAAAGACAGATTTAAAGATATTGGATAACTATAGCCTGACGCCCTTAACTCAAAAGCAAAAACATGATTTTTAAAAAATATATTGATTTTGGCTGTTCCAGAAAACAATTGGACTCACGTTTGTTTGTCGAAAATGTAATCAATTAATAGTGTCACGGTAGGAATGCCGGTTACCCGGCATCCCCCGTACAGATCCGTACGTGAGGTATTACCTCATACGGCTCCTACCTCGGGTAATAACGCTGAAATCTCTGATCTGGAAAAGGGTGTACAATTCTAACTCTTGGTATCAGCCATCTGATTAGTTTTTCAAAGCGCTTCCATGTATAATTTTGCCCTTTGTGACTTCGACGCCTCAGTGTACGTAGCCATGCTCTGGTAGTCAGGTCATAGAAACTTTTCATCAGATCCATATTACCAGGGACAGCATAATAGTTTTGGTATCCCCTGATCACTGAATCCTCTCCCGCTCCTATGGCGTCTATGTCTTGAAAAACTGCCCCTGTACCGAACCTATCCAAAAGGTCCGTGGCCAAGCGCCCTGCCCAGCCCGCGGAATCCTGACGCCGGTAGCTAATGAAAACACCTGCCATATTTCTTCCTTATGAAGTCACCGACTTTGTTCGGTGTGTCATTTAATTGGGAGGGGCGTGGTATTTAGTGGCAATGACCCGCGCCTGCTGCGGAAGCCCGCGGAGCAGTACCTTCACCGCCACGCGGTACGTATCCCATTGATTTAAATTTGCACGCTCAATCAAGCGTCGCTTTCAGGGTGAAGCTCCCTCCTCCCCGGTATGAGCGCACCATGACATAATAATCGCCAGGTGAAGCCGCATCTATGCGGATCTTTTCATTTGCATCACTGGTATAACCACGGAAATCGTATTCTTCCGTGGTCGGTTGCTCGTCTTTGCGTATGTAGATATCGAAATCGACGCCCTGCGGTCCATCGAGTGCGATGGTCAACGCATCTCCAAGTGTTAGTTTGTACGTCAGGGTGGCCCCGCTTTCCGGCAACGTGCCTGACGTTGTTTGACCAACCTGCAATGGCTGCGTGTCGCGTCGATCCAAGGCGTTCAATAAAGCGGCAGTATCAATGACGCCAAAACCGTGATCGAAGTCGAATCCTTGCATCCCCAAATCGTTGGCTGTACGCCGTAGCAAGTTTCTGAGCCGGGTCGGAGAGAGCTCTGCCGTCGAATATCTGCTGCGTATGGCGGCGACAACTCCGGCCGCAACCGGGCAGGCGGCTGAGGTTCCGCCATCGGCGTCATACACTTCGGAACCGTCGAAATGGGTGTATGCGCAGATATCCGGTTTATTGGTATCCAATCGACCGGGCCCCTGGGTGGAGTACCCCAGGCGCACGTCGTTCACGCTAACGCCGGCCACGCTGAGCACCGCAATATGACTGTTGGCACCATAAATCCCCTGATCGGTTTCTCCTCTGCAGCGCCCGTCCGCACATTCCGCACCACAGTTACCGGCGGCGAACAAGATGTCGGCACCAGCGTCCTCCAGACTCTCGACAATAATATTGAACGGGTGTTCTGGATTGTCACTGTAATTGCCCGAATGTCCTACCGGAAAATCCCAGGATGGATGGAACATCCCCCAACTGTTATTGACGACCAGTGCACGTGGCGGATTGTCTCCGAGCATCAGGTTCAGCAACTCGCTGAAGCCTTTTACAGCATCGCTCAGGAAACCATCCATAGTCGTTTCGCCTTGAGTCTGCGACTGCAGCAATGCATAGTCGAGTATCGTACAATTGGGCGCGGCAATGCAGACGTCGAATGCACACATAGTGCCATGGTCTACCTCCATGTCGCCGAGTACGGAACCCTGCACTGGTGACCAGCTACGTTGACTGTCGAAGGTGGGATTCTTCCCTTTATTGTGCAGATGCGCCATGTTGACACCAGTATCCACTATGGCGACGACGACATCCGTACCGTTCATACCGCGGTTATGCAGATCGGTCACCTGGAGCCGGCTTTCGACATCGCTATGGGTTCCGATGGGATTAGCCGGACAGACCGCAATGGCGCTGATGCGGGGGTCAGAATACACCCCGACACCATTGGGATCCTGATCTACTGCGACGGTCAACCGATCGAGAGCTTGCTCGTCCTCGACTTCGCCGCGTAATAGATACGTAGATTGCTCCGGGCGTATGTCGAACGAAAACAAACGCCCAGTGGAGCGCGCGTCACCTTGGGGCCGCCGCACTTTCTGTGGTACCGGCACGGGAGAGAACCCCGCGTCCATCTGAAAGCCTTCTAGTCCCTCTAAAAAGGGCGCACTCGATGCCCCGGGAGAGGCCATGGCCATGTTGATTTCCCGGGTATGAACCATTCGTATTAGTACACGAATCTTTTCCGACATGTTCAATCCTCCAAATTGTTATTCCCCTTACTTATAGGGGCAATGCGCACCTCTCCGTACACTCCTCTTACCTCAGGAAGAGCGCGGATCCTGTTAATATCTATATCATCCAGCACACGGATTACATAAAGTCCGCGCTTTGGACTGATTGACACAATTCCATAGTCTTCGTCTATGGTAAGCGTATCCAGGCCGGGAATCCGACGAACATACTCAAAAGTGTTGTTGCGCTGAGACAGCTGTAGCTTAATGAGATACATAATTCCTGGATCTTTGCTAAAACCTGTTCACGCGCTCTGAGTAATTACAAAGATAAATCATCATAGCTCTCCCCTGAAATCCTTTTCACGCTAAACGATTAGCGCACAATGTAATGTATGTCCTCATCCGAACGATACCGCAAATAGTGATAACCGTCGGTCGTACGGGTCGTTGCCCTTATCAGGAACCTATATCCACAACTTCCAAGATCCGTACCACCACCAGGCTGGAGATATTCGCTGTTTAGATAGAGATACCTGTCTTGGAAACCACCTTGACCGGTCTCAGCACTCGCGACCTGCACGGTTCCATAATCTACCATGGTGCTGCCATCAAATATCTTTCCAATGTGTCGTTGGTAGCCTGTGTCATTGCGTTTGTATAAAAAATCCCAATAACGTAAAAAACCATTATCATGAGAGGCGGTCAGTTTGAAAGCCAAATAGTGATGCCCCAATGATGGTTCCTCAAGACTCAATATAGCGCAGGTTGGATCGGCTGAGCCACCATAGTCACCCGGGAAAGATCCCAGGGGAGAAGTCATAGTCATGAGGTCGCCCCCAATGGTGGGATTTGCAGGGTTCGGTGTATAGACCCTTGGCGTATCAGGATCACCTGTTTGCAGAGGATTGATGAGAGCCACTGGTGCAACGTTGTCCAGGTTCAGCTTGAGATTGGTGAAATCGGTAAATGGCTGGAACATGCCCGAATTGTTCAAACCCACCTGCTCCAAGTGGAGCCTATAGTCGCCATTGAGTCCACCGGTGCGCCAGAGGGCAACCAGGTCGGGAAAACTCCAGAAGACGTTGGCGCCTGCCGACATCGGAGTGAGCTCATAACAGACCGGCACCCCTGCTTCGATACAGCCTGGAAGGCCACCGCCATCATTTGGTCCCAACGTGACGCGTTGCGTATCCACAGTGCCGGCTCCGAAATTGACTGTATATTTTGTCTTAACCAGGGTATCGTCCATGTACCCCGTGGTGCTGGTGCCAAGATCATCGATGCGAATCTTATAATAAATCGTTGGATTATCCGGCGGGCTTGTTGGGCCATAGAAATATTGGCTGAATGCGCCGAACAAATAAAGATTACCGCCAAATGGCGAGTCTTTGTAGGCGGGTATGTGCAGCTGACCAGAAATCGGATCAGGAACGGTGGCCCTTCCCGTAGCGATGTTGATCAGTCTCACGCTATCGGTCTCCAGTTCAATCTTACCCACCCTCGTAAAAATGCCGGTGTATTGACCTGGAGCTGCCATTGTTGTAACTGCACCACCGCCGCTGATTTCACTGAGATCCTCTTCAATGAGCAAAAAGCGTATGTTGGGCGTGGGCCAGGATGAAAGTGCCAATTCATCGCTTTCGAGCAAAGTCTTACTGGTGGCCAGTTCCTCGATGACAAAGCGTATGGCGATGTCACTGCCCGAGCTTGGCGTTGCTGTAAACGAGACCAGGTATCCACCGTCATGTCGGGTGACGTAGCTCCCCAGCTCGCTGCCGTCACTTGCAGCGAGGACTTTAATCTTTAGCAAATTGCGCGTCACTTGTGGGATCAGCCCCTCACCGACGATCTGTTCGGCCGGCACCCCGCTAAGCTCGTGATTTGGTGGCTCTTCGCCAGTTGTCAACGGTGTCGCGCTATACACACGGCCCCAGACAAAGTAGTCTGCAGCGAAGGTTGTGGTTGGCGACCACAGCAAAAATATGAAAAATGGCAACAGGAGAAGAATCTGGTAATTTTTTGCATAACGTATTCTTTGAGCATATGTCATTTTCGTCGCTCCTCTAGATTATTCATAATAAGGACAGCCTCTATCACGCCTATGTCCGACGGCGCCACAAGAACCAGGCTAGAGCCAGTGCAATCAGGATCAATAGAGCTATAATGATCAACCCGTAGCCACCGTCTTCATCCGGGACGCTATCCGCAATGATCTGCAATTGTTCCCCACCTATGGAGACACTTTGCAGCCGCGGTACGCTACCGGATGCAGCAATTACCGGTTGTTGAAATGCGCTATCGAACACTACCTCCGGTGCCTTGTCCACATGGCCTCCGTTAATACTTACCTCCACCTGCTGCAGTAAGGAAGTATCGGTAATTGCGTTGTCGAAACGGTCTACGGGGTAAACGCGCAACAACCACTGCGTCGTATCATCATTTGCTTTAATCTCCACGATTTCAGCGCGTGACCTGGCCTGATCAATCACTCCCTGTTTTAACCAGACCGGTTGTGATTGTGTACGATTGGTCCCCTGATCACTGTAGTTTACGGTGACTTTATAAGCGCCCGAGATTTTCGTATCGTTTGCCAGGCTACCCGAGTACACGCCATCGCCAACGTGATTCAATGCAACAGAAACAGGACGTGTCTGCACCAGGCTCTCCGGTTTGCCGCCTGTGATCTTCTTAATAAACGAGGCTCGTTGCCAAATGTCGGGATTCTGCTTCAAATCACTTGGATCGAGCGGTATGGCATGATTTTTCAACATATAGTCGCGCGACAATTGTCTCAACCTGGAATCCAGCGAAACCTGTGCCGGCACCTGCACGGTGGCGTTCAGTTTGGCATCTACGATCGGCTTCCCATACCTGCTGAGTCGAGCCTTGATATCAATGGCGTCGCCAACAAATCCCCTGGAAATTGCATCCACTGCCAGGCGTACTCCCACACGATCCGAGCGAACCGCGGCAAGATAACGCTCGCCATCGTCGCCCGTTACCCGGTATCCCCAATTACCAACCAACGTTTTTGCGATGCGGACGACAAGGTAGCCATTACCACTGAATACCGTTGCATTGGAGAGCGCACTCGGATCAGCCCACGAACCGCCCGGCCTTTGCAACTGAAAGTTCAATTGCGCTTCGAGATCATCCCACGCGAGGATAAAATACAAAACATCATCCACACCTTCGAAGTTCGTCGCATAGGCATCATCTCCGCCTCCGCTCGTACCTCGATCAATGCTGTATAGATCATCGGTGGAATATGCATGTTGCATATGCAGATAGACTTCGGCCATATTGATTCCGGGATCCGGTGTGGTATACCACTGCCCACCACTCTCGGAGGCCAGGCAATCCAGGCATTCGGTCCAGGCAGCCGTGCCCAGCGCAAGAGAAAATACACGGATATTGTTGGTCTGTAATTGAGCAAGAAGGCTCTCACCAACGCAGGGCGCCAGAGGATCAGCACCGGAGCATGCACGCAATGTACCTTGATTTTCATAACCGTCACTGAGAAGCAGGATGACCTTTTTTCTCACGATGGGATCTGGAACCGAAGGCGGTGCAAGTAAAAGATCGATTGCCCTTTGCAGGCCTGCCCCCAAGGGCGTCCCTCCCCCGTCTGTCAAACCGCCTATTGCAGCGATAGCAAGATTCTTGTTCGCGATAGTTGCCAGCTGCAAGGAACCTGGTGTCGGCCACACATCATTGCTGCCGCTGGTAAAATTGCTGCTGAACTCAACGACCGCCAACCGGTTGCTGGTGTCACTAAGCGCAGAGATGAATCCCGACGCCCTCGCCTTTGCATGATCAATATAGGGCATGCCGTCAAATAAGTAGTACCCCATACTCCCTGAGGTATCGTGTAACAGAACCACATCAATGAAGCCGGAGAGGCTCTCATAGAATGATACCGCCACATTATTATCAGGATTTTCGTCAGTCACACTGCCACCGAGGTAAGCTACCTCCGAACGAATATGAAAATACTCTCCAAGAGATGGTGCAACCCAAGGCACGGATTTGTTCGTCACCGATGGAAAGTCGTCAGGCCAAGTCCTTGTAATAGCAAAGGGTCCATCCGATGGAATAAATGTGGCAGGCAACGTCCCAATTGCCTGCCAACTCGGATCACTTAGAGCGGGCGGCGTATCACCAAGGAGAGCGTCACGATAGTGCAAACGCAGCTCCACCCCACCGGATGGAACCGAAAAATCCTGAATACCGTTGATGTAAAAGCGTGAATAAATTGGATTGGAGATGCCCCGTCTGATGATATCCGGCACCGCTGGATCACCAAAATCCGCGCCGATTTTTATATCAGGAGATTTCCAATTTGCGGAACTAAGCGAAGATACATCAATAGCCGGTTGTATCACTAAATCGTGATTTTCAGCCCATGCGGTACCGGCCGTAGCTGCAAGCAGGATGAGCAAAGATGCTATCCCGCTGATGGTAAGTCTTGCTCCTTTGTTGTTCATGGTCTCTTTACCTCACAGTCACATAGTAATGAATTAGCGGTAGATTTCCCTAGTCCTTAAGACATCAACACTGGATGCTTTATTAGTTAAAAGCAAATATTATGCCATTGGTTTTTAAAAGCCATTAAGCACAGCCAATTCTTTACTACTGGAATGTACAGCTATAAATAAATCAAGAACCTAAACAGAAAGTGGTGCATATCCATCAAACATGGTGGTGCATTTCAACCAGGAACCACTTTTCGGCAGTGAATTCCAAAAAGACCATTGTTATGTCCCTGGCCTCTTCCATAAGTTGAGTGCCTTCCTCGTGGGACCTCCTTCCAGGTTCGCAAAATCCTGCTCTTGAATTTTGCATAGGGCTGGGTATAATTGCACAATTGGTGAAATCTGTCGCAGGAACATATACAATCTTCTATATTTACAGCCCTTCTTGCAAAAACATACGTCTCAAAAAAGTATATTTGAATTATTAATCTTTGAAACTTTGCTCAAATCGAAAACTTTGAAACACTCCTGATAATGACATTTCTCTACCATGATACAAACTGGCTGGTGGTCAATAAGCCTTCCGGCATCTCCACCCACCGGGCCCATGAAGGTGATCTTGGCCTGGTGGAGTGGTTGAGTCTGCACCATGACTTGCAGGTTCACACCTGCTCACGCCTTGATAAAGGAACAAGTGGAGTGCTGGTATTTGCTCTCAATCCCGAAGCTGTGGCTGAAGCACAGACTATTCATGAAGATGAAAATGCGAAAAAAAGTTACTTCTTCATTGCCCGGAAAAGTTCTCAGACATCCTGGACCTGTACGCGTCCCCTGGACGGAAAGCCCTGCAAAACCCACTTCAGTAAGGTTCGGGAAGGTGCTGTCTACAATCTGTACAAGGCTGTTATTCATCGTGGTAGAACCCACCAGATCAGACGTCATGCGGCAGCCTCCGGGATTCCGCTTCTTGGAGATGAGCAATACAAAGGGTCGCCATTTGTCAGGTTATGTCTTCATTGCAGCGCGGTTAACTGGCCTGGAATCGACCAGATACTACAAGTTGATCCTCCACCATGGTTTGAACTGTGTCTGGATGGACTAACAGGAGAGTTGACAAGTCTTGCACTCGCTGGAAAACGATATCCTTTTCTGGCAAGCATCAGCGATTGCTGCCGATTGATTCACCGTGGAGAATATTCTAAAGAGGACATAGCTGTTGACAAATATGGGGAATGGCTCTGTGTGACAGGCTTTGATGAATCCCTGCCGGCAAAGCAGCTCCTGCATAGACTTGCCAGTGTGCTTAACGCTCTTTCTACGCTCTGTCGCTGCCGGGGCGGGGTGGTCAAAACCAATTTGCGTGATCCACATAAACGGAAACTCTTTGCAGATCTTGCCACCTGGGGAGAAAAAATTCCGCGGTCTTTCCTCGCTTACGAACATGAGCTGCATTTTAGTGTAAGGCTTAATGATCGTCAGCATGTGGGGCTTTTTCTTGATCAACGTGATTGCCGCAGCCGAATAGCAAGGATCGTAAAGGAAAAACGGGTTGTAAATCTGTTTGCCTTTACCTGTTCATTTTCGATCTATGCACTGGCCGCTGGAGCAGAGGTAGTTTTTTCCGTGGATCTGGCAGCAGGATGTCTCAAGCAAGGCCAGAAGAATGTTGCCATAAATCAATTGGCTAGTGCTGGCAATGCAAAATTCATCAAAGAAGATGTGCGCAAGTGGCTGGCCAGACAACTCCGTAAAAAGCAAAAAGATCCGGCAGGATTTACCCCTTTTGATGTGGTTATCTGTGACCCCCCGGTGTTTGCCTCTGCCGGCAAGGGCAAAGGTTTTCATGTGGAGAAAGAGTGGTCGGGTCTGGCCCATGATGTGAGTAAAATCCTGGCCAAAAACGGAATAGCTCTATTCTCCAATAATCACCAGGCAGGACCGGAATCTTTTTATTATGATACCTTAAAAAAAATATTCTCTGATGTCAGTCGCTTGAATCCGCCTTTGGATTTTCCTCAGGTGGCTGGTCAGCCTTCCCATGTGCGTATCTACTGGTGTCGGAAATAACTTTGAAATAAACAACAGTCTGTGTAAAGTCAGCATAGAACAAAGCTAAAAGCAATTTTACCTCCAGCGTAATGACCCTCTACACAACACAGGATCTTCCATGAAAAAAAATAGCTCAGCAGCAGTTCACAATCGTAATAGCGGTAATATGAACATATCGCGTCTGGCCATGATGAAGACCTATCTGACCAGCTTGATGGATGAGGCAAATTGCCTGAAGTTAATGGACTGCAGCCCGGAGGTGATAGAACCAATCTATAATGGATCAACCCGTATGAGTCCGGCTTCAATTTTTATCAACACCGGCTCAACGAAAGATATGGAATATATTCGCCAAAAAGCGCTGGAGTGTGAGGAAGAGTTTGCACTGACAAAAACAAACCATACCTGCCACTTTGACGGCCCGGGTGATCAGGGCAGAGATACAGCAAACACCAAATATCTTGCATACGCAGATACGGAAATCAGCTCCCTGCAAAAGAAGAAAGAACACCGGGCTGGTGTGGTTGAAGCTCGTAATATCATAACAGATATCATGAAAACAAAAGAGATGATCGTCTCTTTTATCTCCCGAGGCCCCATTGGCAGTCCTGTTTCCGACCCAACCCTGCAGGTAACGGATTCCTACTACGTTACTCACAGTGAGTTTATCCTCTACAGAATGATGAGTCCTGAAGCGTTTTCAAAAGATGCCGCTGAAAAAGGATATATGTTCATTAATTTTCATAGTGCCGGTAAACTTGACCAGACAAATGTCTCCGCTAATCTCGCGGAGAGACGCATCTACATGGATGTGGAACGTTTTCGTTCCTACAGCAGCAACAACCAGTATGCCGGTAACTCCATTGCTCCGAAAAAAATCAATCACCGCTTCGCCAATATGAATAATATCCGCAATTACTTTGGTGAACGGCTGGATGAACACATGTTTATTGCCGGCTTTGAAATGGAAGACGAGATCGTCTATTTTGGCGGCGCTTACCCCTCCGGTTGCGGAAAAACCGGTACAGCCATGACCGGCACGCATCTGATCGGAGATGATCTGGCCAAAATTTTCATTGATTCCGAGAGCGGTGAAGTACGTGCGGTAAACCCGGAAAAAGGAATGTTCGGCATCATTGAAGGAGTGAACCCGGAAGATGATCCGGAGACCATGAGTGTTCTCTCCGGCGAAGGCAATGAAGTTATCTTTTCCAACCTGCTTGTCTCTGACAAAAAACCATACTGGACCGGCATGGGAGAATCCCTGCCGGAAAAAGGGCGTAACTTTGAAGGAGAATGGTCGGCTAAATCGGCCAGACCGGCTTCACATAAAAATGCCCGTTTCACCATCTCACTCGACAATCTGGAAACTTACGACCCTGCTACTGAGGCCCCGGAAGGAGTAAAACTCAGTGGCCTTTTGTACGGTGGCCGGGATTACACAACCATGCCCACCATTGTCATGGCCCATGACTGGATGAACAGTGTTGTTCATGGCGCCATCATTCGCTCAGCCACTACAGCCACTGAGATCGGTGCCGACGGGAGTGAAAAAAGATCGCCCTTTGCCAATGAGGCTTTTTTCCCTGGACCTCTAGCGCAGTATATCAGCCACTATAAAGCCTTTGGTGAAAACCCTAATATTAAGCAGGAAAACCTTCCTTCCGGTTTCCAGGTCAACTACTGGCTGCATAAAAGTGGTCGTGGAATTCTCGCTCCCGGAGAGTCTGATGGTCTCATTGGTGAAAAACGCGACACCAAGGTATGGATGCGAATTATGGCCTTGATGCACCAAGGCAAGGTGGAGACAATCTGGACCCCCATCGGTCGTATTCCCAAATATCAGGATCTGAAAAAGCTGTTCAAAGAGGTGATTGATAAAGAATACGAAAAAGAGCTTTACACCAAACAGTTCTCTCTTTATCTCGACAATCT